>JANNBG010000659.1:0-2306 GCA_031385205.1 Rhodobacterales bacterium | reverse complement strand
CGCTTGAACGGCACGATGGAGGCGACAAGGGCATCGGCCGGCATCCATTGCCAGCGGGTGAATTCGGGGTGGTCTGTGGCGATGTTGACCTGTGCATCCGTGCCCAAGAAGCGGTAGAGGAACCACTTTTGCCGCTGGCCTGCGTATTTTCCGCCCCAGACCTTGCCCAGCAATTCGGGGGGCAGGTCATAGCTGACCCAATCCGCCGATTTGGCGACATAGGACACGAAGTCTGCCGTCACGCCGGTTTCTTCCCATAACTCGCGCAGGGCGGCCTCGCGCGGGCGTTCGCCGTCATCAATGCCGCCTTGCGGCATTTGCCAGGCGCCCGTGGTGTCGATGCGCTGGCCTGCGAAGATCAGGCCAGCGGCGTTTATCAGCATCACACCCACGCAGGGTCTGTAGGGAAGCGTGGGGCGGTCGGGCAATGTCATGGTGCAGGTACCGCAGTGCCATCGACCGGGGCCATGGCGATGGCGTTGAGACCCGTGAGGATATCCACGGCATAGGCGAGTTGGTAATCCTCATCCCGCAGTTTGGCGGTTTCTTCGGCCTTGGTGCGTTCTTCTTCCAGCAAACGCCGCTCATCCTCGGTCATCGAATCGTTGGAAAGGATGCCACGCAGATCGGCCTCGGACCGGGCATTTGCATTGTCTTCGGCGGCTGCGGCCTCGGTGCCGGCCACGGTCGGGTCGACCTTTGGCTGGTTCACGATCACATCGGGTGCCACGCCCAGGGCCTGAATGGAGCGGCCCGATGGCGTGTAATACCGCGCCGTCGTCAGGCGCATGGCCCCGTCACCGCGCAGCGGGATCAGTGTTTGAACGGAGCCTTTGCCAAAGGATTTGGTGCCCACCACGACCGCGCGGCGATGGTCCTGCAACGCGCCCGCCACGATTTCGGAGGCTGACGCCGACCCGCCGTTGATCAGCACGACCATGGGTTTGCCCATTGCCAGATCACCGGGCGTGGCGTTTTCGCGCGTGCCGTCGCTGGCCGCGCGCCCACGGGTGGAGACGATCTCGCCCTGTTCGAGAAACGCATCCGACACCATGATCGCCTGATTGAGCAAACCACCCGGGTTGTTGCGCAAATCGATGACGAAGCCTGCAACCTTATCCATGCCGCCGAGGTCTTCGACGGATTTCTTCAATTCGGCCTGCAGGCCAATAAAGGTCTGATCGTTGAAGGTGGTAATGCGCAACACGGCGACGTTGCCGACCACACGGCTGCGCACGGCGACCAGCTTGATGGTTTCACGGATGATGGAGATATCAAAAGGGTCGGCGACCCCTTCGCGCACGATGGTGACCACGATTTCGGACCCGACCGGGCCACGCATCATATCGACCGCCTGATCCAGTGTCAGGCCTTGGGTGCTTTCGCCATTGACCTGGGTGATGAAATCGCCAGCCTCGACGCCGGCCTTGTCGGCGGGGGTGCCATCCATGGGCGAGACGACTTTGACATAGCCTTCTTCCTGCGACACCTCGATACCCAAACCGCCGAATTTGCCACGGGTCTGGACCTGCATATCCTCGAAGTCTTTCTTCGACAGATAACTGGAATGCGGGTCGAGCGAGGTGAGCATGCCGTTGATAGCCGCCTCGATCAGCTTTTCGCTGTCGACCTCTTCGACATATTGGTTGCGGATGCGTTCAAAAATGTCACCGAACAGGTCGAGCTGTTGGTAGACATTGGCATTGGCCGGCGCGTCTTGGGCAACGATGGGGCCTGCGACCTGTGTGGTCATGATGGCCCCGGCCACTGTGCCGCACAGAGCGGCCACTACGAATTTCCTCATCCCGGCGTATCCTTCTTTTCCTAAAGCCCGGCGCCTGCAAACCATTCCGATGGGTCTATGGCATCCGGCCCTTGTCTGAGTTCCACATAAAGCGTTTCCGTCTCGCGTGCGCCACCACCATTTTGTGCTGTCGCCAGAATCCCGTCATCCGTCGTAGCGCCACCGCCCATGAGGCCCAGAGGGGCCCCGCTGGCGACGACTTCGCCGACCTCTCCATAGACTGTTTCTAGCCCGGTCAGCACGACAAGATAGCCACCGCCGGGTTCCAGGATCATCACGTTTCCGTAGTCGAGCAGGGGGCCGGTATAGCGGATGGTGGCGGCATGGGGGGCGGTGACAAGGGCATGGGCGCGCGTGGCGATGGTCAGGCCGGGTCGGCGCACGCTTGCGGCATCGGCCTCGCCACTGCGGCGGATGATGGTGCCAAGGACGGGCAGGGGCAATTTGCCCTTGTTGTCGGCGAAATCGGTGGTGTCAGGATCGGTAATGGCAAGGCCAGAGG
>JANNBG010000631.1:0-2999 GCA_031385205.1 Rhodobacterales bacterium | reverse complement strand
CCCCAAGGGCCGCGTGCTGTCAGCCTCGACTATTCTCAGATTGAGCTGCGCATCCTCGCCCATATCGCCGATATCCCTGCCCTGAAACAGGCCTTTGCGGATGGCATCGACATCCACGCCATGACGGCGAGCGAGATGTTCAATGTGCCCTTGGACCAGATGACCAAGGATATCCGCAGCCGCGCCAAGGCGATCAACTTTGGCGTCATCTATGGCATTTCCGGCTTTGGCCCTGCCCGCAACCTGCGCATTCCCCGCGCCGATGCCCAAGGCTTTATCGACCGCTATTTCGAACGCTTTCCGGGCATCAAGGAATACATGTCCGAAACCATCAAGTTTGCCCAAGCCAACAGCTATGTCCAAACCCTTTTCGGTCGCAAAATTCATACACCCGAAATAAACGCCCGTGGCCCCGCCGCCGGTTTCGCCAAACGCGCCGCCATCAACGCGCCCATCCAAGGCACCGCCGCCGACGTGATCCGCCGCGCGATGATCCGCATGCCGGGGGCGATTGCGGGCTTGGATGCCAAGATGCTGCTGCAGGTGCATGACGAATTGCTGTTTGAAGTGGGCGAGGCAGATGCCGATGCACTGACGAAAGTGGCCAAGGACGTGATGGAACGGGCAAGTGCGCCTGCGGTGAAACTGTCGGTGGAATTGACGGTCGAGGCGGGCAGGGGGGCTACATGGGCAGCGGCTCATTGAATTGTCACTTTGCGTAAGTTTTTCTGTCTGGCACTGCTACAACTTTAGCTTCGAGAGGAGAACGGCATGGGCAAAGGTAGTTACAATGGCGGCGGTTCGATATTGGACGCGCGCGGGTTCGGGTCCGGAGATCCAGCCGACCCCAAGTGGGGCACAACAAAATTGACCAAGGCTTCTTTGACTGACGAACAGCGCAAAGCTATGAAAAAGAATGGAAAGAAGTTCCTGAGCAGTAGCCGGATCGTTATCGGAAATTCAAAGTAAGACGCATGATCCCCGACTGGCCCGCCCTCAAGGACTTTGCCCTTGGCTTGAAACTGCCGCAGGTCACCATTTCCCATCCTTGGGGCAATGAGGCGCTGAAGGCGCATGGCAAGATGTGGTGCTGGTGGTCGCCCTACACCGATGCCGCCGTGTTCAAATGCAGCCATGATGAACGTGACATGTTGCTGGCTGCCGACCCCGATACATTCATGATCCACCCCCATTACGCCCCCCACAACCTCATCCTCGTCCGCGCGGGCCGTATCGACGAAGGTTGGGCCCGCGCCCGCCTGATCCAGCAATGGCGTGACGCCGCCCCCAAACGCTGGCTGCAGGAATGGGACGCCACACAGCATTGACCCGCGCGGCTGAAAGTCTGGCGCAAGTGACCATCCGGTCCCGCGCCGATCTGCGCGCTTGGCTGGCCGCCCATCACGCGACCAGCGGCACCGTCTGGCTGTGTATCCACAAGAAACCCAGTGCAGACATGTGCCTTATGTGGCGGTGGTTGAGGAGTTGGTCTGCTGGGGCTGGATCGACAGCCTGCCACGCAGTCTGGATGCGGAACGCTCGCTGCTGATGGTGGCCCCACGCAACCCTAAATCCGCATGGTCCGCCATCAACAAGGCACATGTGGACCGCGCCCGCGCATCAGGGGCGATGACGCCTGCGGGTGAGGCGAAGATTGCTGTTGCGGTGGCCTCCGGCCAGTGGGATTTCCTGAATGACGTGGAGGCGCTGATCGTGCTGGATGATCTGGCGCTGGCCCTGCTGCAAAAGGCCGCAATGCCCACATGGGACGCGTACCCGCGCAGCGTCAAGCGCGGCACGCTGAAGTTTATCAAGACGGCCAAAACAGCCGCCACGCGGGCCGCGCGGATCGACGAGGTAGCATCGTCAGCCGCAGTGGGATTGCGCCCCAAGAATTTCCGCCGCTGAAACCTGAAAATTTCAGTTCTGAAATTTTCAGCCCGCCCTGTCGATCCGCACCTGAAAACAGTTGTTCCGCGCGGATCGTACATGCACATAGGCCACACGCGGATCGGCCAGCAACGTGGCGGCACGGGCAGAGAGTGCCCCCACCGCCGTCACTGCCCCCGTGCCATAAACAATCCGATTTTCCTGCGAATAGCCACGCACGATGTAGTCCGGGCTATCCAATGTCTCTGGCAAAGCCTGACCGCCCCCGGCCTCGCAAAGCTGCGCACACAGAAATATTGGTCCCAGTTCCGCGTAAGGCTGCGGTGCAGGAAAGGGCCTGTGCGCAAGGATCAGCATGCCCGCGCCTTGCGGAATCATCCGCAGGCAATGCCGACAATCGTTACCGCCACCATCAGACACACCATGTTCCGGCACTTGCCCGTTGGCGTCCAAGCCGCCCGCCTGATAGGCGCGCACGATATCTGTGGGGATGGGTGTGAAGTGGATGGTCATGTTCAGGCTCCTTGTTTTGCCTGAAAATGACCAAAAACGCGGCTTGTTGCGACCCGATCCTTGCGCTTTATCGCTCCAGCATCGGCCCCAAGGCCCGCCCACCCAGAATATGCAGATGATAATGCGGCACTTCCTGCCCGCCGTCCGCACCTGCATTGCTGATGACCCGGTAGCCCGCCCCCAGATCCATCATCGCGATGATCTTGGCGCAAACCCGGTGGAAATCCGCAATCTCATCCTCGCCCGCCTTTCCCGCGAAATCATCGAACGTCACATAAGCCCCTTTCGGGATCACCAGCACATGCACCGGGGCCAACGGATTGATGTCATGAAAGGCCAGCGTATGGCCCGTGTCCATCACCGTGCGGTTTGGAATCTCCCCCCGCAGGATGCGCGCGAAGATGTTGTTGGGGTCATAGGTCATCGGTCAATCCACAAAAAGCTGGGCGGTTCCAGCAATCTCTCGCGCCTTTTCCACCGGGATGCCAAGGAAATCCGCCAGTGCCGCCGTGTTTTCATCCACCGTGCCTGACTGCCGCACCCGCCGAAATTTCTTGAACCCCGCATCCCTGATCTTGTCGGACTCGAAATGCACG
>JANNBG010000599.1:0-4065 GCA_031385205.1 Rhodobacterales bacterium | reverse complement strand
CCAGGATTCGACGATGAACGGGCCTGAGGTGACGAGGGTTTCGACATTGGCCGCATATTCATCGCCCAGCTTGTCCCAGACATGACGGGCACGGGATACCACAGGCTGACCACGCCGGGCAGATAGCCCTTGGGGGTTTCGGTCACCACCTGGATGGTGCGTTCATCCAGCGCCGAGATGCCAAGCGTGGCCACATCGGCCTTGCCTTCGGTCACGGGGCCCCAGTTTTTGATGCCGCCCGCATAGCCCCAGTACCAGGCAAAGTCATAGCCCGTGGTCGCGGCACGCTGCATGGCAAAGACGTAATCGTTGGCCACCAGTGGTTGCCCGTCGCTCCACACCAGCCCGTCGCGCAGATGGAACGTCCAGGTCAGGCCATCCTCGGACTGTTCCCACGTTTCGGCCGCCATCGCGTTCAGTACGAAATTCTTGTCGAAACTGGTCAGCGGCAGTTGCACCACCTCCGGGTTGCCCGCGCGGGCATAGACGGTTTTCATATAGTCCATATAGGTGCCACTGGTGGTGTCACCGACCGAATAGACCGTCGTTTCGGCTGCGACCGGTCCGGACAGCAGCGCGGCTGTCACCAGCGCGCCGGCAAATCTGCGAAATGATTTCATGCGTTCCTCCTTGCTGACATTTTTGTGGTGCGTGTTTGCCTGTCGCTCTGCGGCGACATGGTGATCGAAAGGGGCGGAAATCAGGACTGCGTCACCCCCAAAATATGTCTGACAAATCCGCAGATTCGGCGCAACAGGTATTTGTCTGACAAAGGGCTTTGCCGAACTTTAAGGTCTCGATGCCCAGTATTCTGCCAGCGACAGACCAAAGGCCGATGCCCGCATCGCCGGGGCACGGTCATGGATCGCAATTCCTGCGCGCAGACCAAAGATGCGCTTGCCATAGCAGATCAGCTGTTCCAGCGACTGCATCCCGAACAGTGCTGCGGGCAGGAACGCGGCATATTCCGTTTCGGCCAGCGCGATGTCGCCCGCAGCCCAGGCCCGCCAGCAGCGCATGACACCTGGCAGCACATCGGGGGCGACAATGAAACCCGCAACGCCCGCCCGCAGGCCATCGGTCATTTCCATCCCGCCACGCCCGTTCAGAACCGCAATGTCCTGCCCAACCCGCGCGACCAGCGCGTGCAGCTCGGTCGCACCGGTTTCAGACTTGATCTGGGTAAATCCCGGACAGCGGGCACGCAGCGCCATGATATCGTCATCCGACAGCGACCGGCCCAGATATTGCGGCGCGTTCTGGATGGCAAATGGCAGGCGCGTCGCGGCCCCCACGCGGGCAAAGAAATCAACGTATTCCGCAGCGCCATAAGTACCGGTCACAGGTGGCTGCAAGATCAGCCAGTCCGCCCCTACCCGTTCGGCCACCGCAATCAGCGCCTGTTGTTCAGCCACCGAATTGCCGGCAATGGTGACAGACAGCGGCAGGCCGGGTGCATCGGCACGCGCCCATCGGATGATGTCGCAGCGTTCGGCAAAGGTCAGTTTGGCCACCTCGGTCGCCAACCCCAGCACCGTCATCCCGTGCGCCCCCGCTGCCACGGCATAGGCCACTTGCGCGGCCATTGCGGCACGATCCAGCCGTTCGTCCGCATCAAACAGCGCATAAAGCACGCAATGAATGCCGGGGAATGTGCCTACCCCTACCATTCCGCGATGGACCCGTCCTTGTGCCGCCAGACCGGCGCGCGCCAGCGGTGGCCGATGGCGGCGGCGGCGGTGACTTTCGCCTCGTCCACCTCGATCCCCAGTCCGGGCCCTTGCGGAATGGCCAGATGGCCTGCCTCCAGGGTAAAGCCATGCCCCGGCAGCAGATAATCCGCCAGATCGCTACCCTGATTGTAATGAATGCCCAGACTTTGCTCCTGGATGAATGCGTTGTGGCAGATTGCATCCACCTGCAGACAGGCCGCCAGCGCAATTGGCCCCAGCGGACAATGCGGCGCAAAGGCCACGTCATACGCCTCGGCCCAATGGCCGATGCGCACCATTTCGGAAATCCCCCCCACATGCGCGGTATCGGGGTTTATCACCTGCGCCGCCCGCAACTCGAACACCCGCTTGAAGTCATAGCGCGAATGCAGCCGCTCGCCGATGCACAAAGGGATAGAGCTGGCACGCGCAAGGTCGGCCATCGTCTCGACCATCGCTGAAACCACGGCATCTTCCACAAACATCGGGCGCAGGGGTTCAAGTTCTTTCAGCAAGATGCGCGCCATCGGTGCATGCACCCGGCCATGGAAATCGAAAGCCAGGTCCATCGTGCTGCCGATGGCGGCGCGCAGATCGAACAGGCGTTTGAGGATACCATCGACCTTGGCGTAAGTGTCCACGATCTGCAATTCCTCGCAGATGTTGAACTTGACGGCATCATACCCCTGATCGCGCATCGCCTTTGCGCCTTCGATCAGATGCGCGGGCCTGTCGCCCCCGATCCAGCAATAGCTGCGGATTTTGTCACGCACCGGCCCACCCAGCAACTGATGCACCGGCACACCCAAGGCACGCCCCTTGATATCCCACAATGCCATGTCGAGGCCGGACAACGCGCTCATCAGCACCGGCCCACCGCGATAGCAGCCATTGCGATAGATCATCTGCCAGATGTCTTCGATCCGGCGCGGGTCGAGGCCGATGACGAAATCACCCAGTTCCGCAACTTTGGTTGCCAGCGTTTCAGCATGGCCCTCCAGCACCGGCTCACCCCAACCCGAGATTCCCTCGTCCGTTTCGATCTTCAGAAACAGCCAGCGCGGGGCCACCACAAAGGTCTTGAGCGCGGTGATTTTCATGCGGACCTCACGGAGGAAAATGTGGCGGGGCGGGTCAACGCAATGCGAACGGACCAGTGGTGGATTTCGCCCGGTGCAAGCATCCTCGCGCGACCCATGGCCGTGGCTTGCGCCAGATCATCGGCGGGGGCCGTCGTCGGCTCCAACGCCACTTGACATACCGGCGCGCCCGGCGGCCAGCCACCATAATCGAGCCAGAGGCCAAAGGCGCCAATCTCGTTATCGGACCAGTCAAAGCGTATGCCGCCCTCTGCCCCGATGATCTCGGCATTGGCAGCGTTCAGGGCCGTCCCATACGCTTTTAACGCAAAGCCTTCGCCCGCTGCGCCGACCACAGACAGATCGCGTGCAGCATGCAGCGGCCAATCTACCGGCACCCCACCCGTTTGCATCCCCGCGATACCCTGCAGCACGATCCGGTCGGCAGGCGTGGTGGCCAGAAGACAGTGCTGGCTCCACAGATAGGGCAACGGTACAGAGGTGCGGTTGCTGACCTGATAGTCGGCCAAGACCCCGGCCCCCCGCAGATGCAGCGCCCGTGTAAAGGCAAAGCGCGGATCGTCATAGGTCGCCATGCAGGTCTGGCCGTCAGCCGTGACCTGCCACGGGCGGCCCCACAGATCGCCATGGTCGCGCAGCGGCCCGTCCCAACCGGCGTGATCGCACGGCGCGACGGTCGGGAAACACTCGTCCCAGCCGCGCGCCTGATCGCCCAGATAGTTGTCGCCACCGACGCAGGGCCCCGTCACCAGCCATTGCCGCCCGCTGGCACGGTCGGTCAGTGATGTCACCCGCGCGCCAAAATCCGGCCTTAACGTCAGGGCGATGCGGTCGTTGGCCAGCGTGATCATTCGCCCCCCACCGCCGTCAGCCGGGCCTGCCGCGCCTCGGATGCCGCCATGCGCCATTGGCCAATGGCCACCGCCAGCACCAGCAGCAATCCCTTTGCGACCAGCTGATAGAATGTAGGGATCCCCAGCAAGTTCATCCCGTTCGACAAAACCGCCAGCAGCAGCACCGCCAGCATGGTGCCCACCACCGTGCCCTTGCCACCCGCCAGCAGCGCACCACCCAGAAACACCGCCGTAATCGCCTCCAACTCCAACCCTTGGGTACCCGATGCGGGCTGGCCCGATGACGTGCGCGCCGTCACAATTACGCCAGCAAGCCCTGACAGCCCGCCCGAAATGGCATAGATCCACAGTCGCATCCGGTTGAGGTTGATCCCCGCCAACCGTGCCGCCGCCGGATTG
>JANNBG010000233.1:0-3225 GCA_031385205.1 Rhodobacterales bacterium | reverse complement strand
CATAGCCGGACCACACGTCGAAATCCTTCAACCGTGTCAACGGCCGGTCAATCCCGGGGCTGGACACCTCAAGGTGATAATTCTCCTCAATCGGGTCTTCCACATCCAGAACCGCCGACACGGCAAGCGATATCTGCGCGCAATCCTCCACAATGATCCCGCCATCCGGCCGGTCCGCCATGATCTGCAACGTACGCGTATTGCCCCCCATCAGGCGAATACGCACCAGCTCGAACCCCATGCTTTCGATCACCGGCCCGACAATCTCGGCAAGGCGGCGGTCGATGGCGGTTTTGGCAATCAGATCAGACATGCGTATCCCAGAAATGCAAAACGAGCCCGCAGGCTCGCTTGTGACGATCAGACGCATCGGGTTTGGACACCGACGCAATTGACGTATCTATATGCGGCTTGGCGCAGGGATGCAAGAGGTCTACCCCCGCAACCCATCCATCACCCGCACCAGTTCTGCACTGATCCCCGGCTCGCTTAACGCATGCCCCGCCATCGCCACCATGTGCAAATCGCACGCATCCCACCCATCCGCCAGCTTATACGCTGATACCGGCGGGCAGATCATGTCGTACCGCCCTTGCACGATCACTGCCGGAATGTGCCTGATGCGATGGCGTTCCCGCAGGATCCAGCCGTCTTCCTCTAGGAAACCCCCGTTATAGAAATAGTGATTCTCCAGCCGCGCGAACGCCCGCGCATATTCCCCCGGGCTTTCCCCCATCGGCCCGTCATTATGCACCGACGCCAGCGCGTTTTCCCAATTCGCCCAAATGCGCCCGAACCGCGTCTCCTCCATCAGGTTCCCTGAGAAGAGCCGGTTGTGATAGGCCGTCATCGGGTCCGCCCGCTCTGCCACAGGCAGTGCGTTCACAAACCGCGCCCACAGTTCCGGGAAAAACGTCCCCGCTCCCCCGCCATAGAACCAGTCCAGCTCCGCTTGCGTCATCAGAAACACGCCCCGCAACACCAGTTGCCGCACCGCTTCCGGGTGCCGGATCGCGTAAATCAGCGCCAGCGTGGCCCCCCAACTGCCGCCAAACACAACGAACTGGTCAATTCCCAGCACCCGCCGGATCGCCTCGATATCCGCCACCAGATGCCAGGTCGTGTTTGCCTCGACACTCGCATGCGGGCGCGACCGCCCACAGCCCCGCTGGTCAAACAGCACCACCCTATACACCGTCGGGTCAAAATACCGCCGCATCGCAGGACTACACCCACCCCCCGGCCCGCCATGCAGCACGATGACCGGTATGCCTTGCGGGTTGCCGCACTGTTCCACATAGATGCGATGCCCATCGCCCACATCCAACACGCGCTGATCGAACGGGTCGATCGGCGGATACAAGAATTCGACTGCGCGTTTTTGCCCTGACCGGTGGTCCATGATTGCCCTATATAAGCGCAAACAACCTGCGTCCACAGCAGCTTCGTTGCAAGGAAGAACGCTATGACCACGATTGATCCGCTTGAGGTTGCCAAGTTTGAGGCGATGGCCGCCGATTGGTGGGACCCCACAGGCAAGTTCAAACCCCTGCATCTGATGAACCCTTGCCGGCTGGATTACATCACATCCCAGATCGCCGCCGAATTTGACCGGGATCTGACCATGCCCGCGCCCTTCGCGGGCCTGCGCATCCTCGATATCGGCTGCGGCGGTGGTCTTCTGTCCGAACCCATGGCCCGCCTTGGCGCCATCGTGGTTGGTGCCGACGCCGCGCCCCGCAACATCCCCGTCGCCCGCCTGCACGCCGAACAATCGGGTCTCGCCATCGACTATCGCCATACCACCGCCGAAGACATGGCCGCCGCGGGTGAACAGTTTGACGTGGTCCTGAACATGGAAGTGGTCGAACATGTGTCAGACCCGCAGGCCTATCTGACTGCCTGTCAGCAACTGCTGAAACCCGGTGGGCTGATGATCTGCTCTACCCTGAACCGCAATCCGAAGTCCTTTATGATGGCCATTATCGGCGCCGAATGGGTGATGCGCTGGTTGCCAAAGGGCACGCATGACTGGCGCAAGTTCATCACCCCCGATGAGCTGTTCGCCCTGATCCGCAAGGCGGGGCTTGATCCTGTGGACCGCAAAGGGATGGTGTTCAACCCGGTGGCTTGGTCGTGGTCGGTGTCGGCACGCGATTTGTCCTGCAATTATGTGACGGCGAGCGTGAAGCGGTAGAGGGCTGATGGTGGGTTTTTAACCCATCATCCTTCGCGACAGACGAACCAAAACCGTAGGGCGGGCTTCAGCCCGTCACCCCCGCGACGCCGCCCGACAGGGCGGAGGAGCAGCCCCCTCAATCCCCCGCACTCGACTTCGCCCACAGATTGATATCCTCTTCCTGCGAAATCCGGTCGATCTGCGCCAGTTCTTCCCCGGTAAACTCCAGCCGCGCCACAGCCCCCGCGCAATCCTCCACCTGCGCCGCAGAACTCGCCCCGATCAGCGCCGTCGTGATCCCGCCACCCCGCAACACCCAGGCCAAGGCCATCTGCGCCAGCGTCTGGCCTCGCTCAGACGCCATGGTGTCCAGCGCCCGCACCGATGCCAAAGCCCGCTCTGTGATCGTCGCCGGATCAAGGCTTTTACCCTGTGATGCACGGCTGCCCTCTGGCACACCCTTCAGGTATTTCTTCGTCAAAATCCCCTGTGCCAAAGGCGTAAACGCAATCGACCCGATTCCCAACTCCTGCAGCGTCTCCTTCAACCCGTCATGTTCCACCCAGCGGTTCAAAATCGAATAACTCGGCTGGTGAATCACGCACGGCGTCCCCAATGCCTTCAAAATCGCTGCCGCCTCGCGCGTTCTTGCCGAATTATAACTCGAAATCCCCACATACAGCGCCCGCCCGGACCGCACGATATGGTCCAGCGCCCCCATCGTTTCCTCCAGCGGCGTGTTCGGATCAAAGCGGTGCGAATAGAAGATATCGACGTAATCCAGCCCCATCCGCTTCAGGCTCTGGTCACAGGATGCGATCATATACTTCCGGCTGCCCCATTCCCCATAAGGCCCGTTCCACATGTGGTAACCCGCCTTGGACGAGATGATCATCTCATCCCGATGCGCCTTGAAATCCGTCGCCAAAATCTCGCCAAACGCGCTTTCCGCAGACCCCGCTGGCGGGCCGTAGTTGTTGGCGAGGTCAAAGTGCGTGATCCCATGGTCAAACGCCGCATGGCAGATTGCGCGTTTTGTCTCATGT
>JANNBG010000565.1:0-2813 GCA_031385205.1 Rhodobacterales bacterium | reverse complement strand
GCCGTAATCACCGGCTTGTTTACCAGCAGCAGCGCCCATTCTGCCGCCGCATCGCCGTCCGTGCTGCCCGTCAAAAGACCCGTGGCCTGCACATAGCGCACCTGACCCGCCGCTGTGAAGGCGGCATTGCCGATGAAGCTGGCCATGAAGATCATCTCGAAATCATCCACCAGATGCACGAAATCCGTGATCTGATCCCGCGCCGCGCCGATGCCTGCCGTGGCCGCAGAGGTGAACGCAAACACATCCGCCCCCGCACCACCCGTCAGCACATCGCCCCCCGTGGCCCCTGCCAGAAAATCCGCACCATCGCCGCCCGACAGCGTGTCATTGCCCGCGGCCCCGAACAGACGGTCCGCCCCGCCAGCCCCCGCCACCATGTCATTTTCCGTGCCGCCGTTGATGACATCGCCCGCAGTCCCGCCGGTCAGCGTGTCATTGCCTGCCCCGCCCAGCAGCACGCCCGTCAACCGCCCCAACAGCCCGTTATAGGCATCCGCGTCCGCACCCATATCCACCGTGCCCCGGATCAGCCCGTCATTCGTGACCCGGTCATTACCTGCATCCAGCAGCACATCACCGTTGACCGTGCCCGTATTGCGCAGCGTTTCCACCCCCGTGTTGCCCTGCAAGGCCACGGCTATCCCTGCCGTCTCGGTCGTTATGATCCCCTTGTTCACCAGCGTCAGTGTTGACAGTGCCAGCCCATTGCGAAGGGCCACAGGGCCCCCATCGATTGTGCCGGAGTTCGTCATCTGCACCGATGCCACGTTCAAGACCACCGTTTCCAGCCCGCCTGTCAGTGTGCCCGTATTCACGACGGTCGCTGTGGTGCCAACCGCCGATCCATTCGATGTCACCAACAAGGCAGTGCGCTCACCTTCGGCCAGACCCGCATTGGCGACGGTCCCAGTTTGAGAGGTGCTGATCTGTATCGTGATTGCACCAAAACTGCCCTGGCTGTTTGTGACATGCCCCGTCGCGGTATTGCGCACAGAATTGCCACTACCGATAGACAGAATTCCCACATTTTTGCCCGCAATATCGCCCGTGTTTTCCACCCGGCAATCCAGAGCATTCGCCAGAATCCCGACGCTTCCGCTCACCTGTCCGTTGTTGCGTGCAACACCGTTGTCCGAAAATAACACGATGGCGTCCGCGCGCGCGGTGATAGCGCCATCGTTGGTGATGGACCCATCAACCCCGGTGATCTGCAGGCCACGCGATTGCGAAATGACCGTGCCACTGTTCAGGATATCTGCAGCGTTTCCGCTGATGAAGGCAGCCGTACTTTGCGAAGCGACGGTGCCGCTGTTGGCGATTTCACAGTTCTGCCCCGAAAATCTGACGCCTCCGCTCAAGCTGCTGATCTGCCCGGAATTGTTCAAGGAGGTGTCATTCCCCGTCGCATCGACAGCCGTCGCATTCGCCCTCAGATTGCCCGAATTGTCGATTGACGCCCCTGTTCCCAGAACGGTAATCGCATTGAGAGCGCCCTCAATGCTGCCGGCATTCGTGACCTTTGCGTTCGCACCTTGGATACGCACCCCGGACTCCTGGGCTTGAATGCTGCCCGCATTGTCGACCAACCCAAACGTGCCCGCCAAAAGCACGCCACTGCCCGCAAGGTTGGTCACACTGCCCGTCTGTCCGATGGAGACACTGTTATTGCCGATGCCGGTCGATGTGCTGTTGCTTGTGCCCAGCAGATTGATGGTGCCTGCACCGCTTAACGACGCCGACACATTGCCATCAATGCTGACTCTGATGTTGTTCGATGTGGCGACGGCTTGCCCGACGGCTGCTCCACTTTGGGTGATGCGCAACCCCGCACCCAGATAAAACGTATCGTTCGCGGAAAGGATTGCGGTGAGTATCGAATTGCCGGTGGGGACGATAAAGGCCATGATGATGCTCCGCTGCTGAAATACAGCCACAGGCTAACACCACCTTTGATGTTCGCATAATGAAATTGCCGTTAGGGCAGGGGCCGCAGCCCCCACCCGCTACCAGGTTAGAAGATGATATCAGCCGCCGTCAGTTTCGGTGAAAGCAGCATGGTCACAGTCCAATCCGCCGTGCCGTCGCCATTCACATCGCCCGACAGAATGCCCGTGCGCACGGAATAACGCACCTCATCTGCCGTGCCACTGAACAGCGCCCCGCCGATGAACCGCCCGCCCGCCATAAAGGCCGACACGTTGATGTCATCAATGCCCACCAGGAAATCGCTGATCTGGTCGGTGTTGGCATCCGCCGTGCTGGTAAAGATGAACACATCGCGCCCCGTGCCACCGGCCAGCGTATCCTCACCCACACCGCCATAGAGCGTGTCGTTGTTGGCCCCGCCCTTTATCAGGTCCGCCCCCGCAGCCCCCAGCAGGATGTCATTGCCGCCCAGACCAAACAGCCCGTTCGCCCCGGTATTGCCCGTCAGGCGATTACCCCCGGCATTGCCCGTCAGCGTCAGGTTCGTGGCCCCTTGCAGCACGGCGTTTTCGATATTGGCATAGTTGGCAAGGTTCAGGTCGATCGACACATATGTTGCCACCACAATGTCGCGGCCCGTATCGCCGGCCAGTTCGACAATGATGTCCAGCGGCGTGTTGATGTAATAGATGTCACCATCCGCCCCGCCTGTCAGGCTGTCATTGCCCACGATGCCATACAGCGTGTCGTTGCCCACACCGCCAAAGGCCGTGTCATTGCCATCGCCGCCATAGATCACATCATTGCCGCTGCCGCCTGTCAGGCTGTCATCCTCGGTGTTGCCCTGCAGGTTGTCGTTCCCATCCCCGCCTGACAGCGTATCC
>JANNBG010000541.1:0-4521 GCA_031385205.1 Rhodobacterales bacterium | reverse complement strand
TGTGCAAGCTACTTGACCGATAGGGTCATGCCAGCCAAGTTTAGCACAGCGCAGTTGGTTAATCACCCAGCCGCTTCAGAATCCGGTCCAGCGCCGCCCCCTGATTGCTATGCACCGGCGCATCCTTGACCACGTTGTAATAGGCCGCCGGATCATAGGTGACGATGCCCAGTTGCAGATGATCCACCGTCAACAGACCCATCGCCGACAGCAGCGAATAGACCCCCACATAACGCTGCGCCTCGGCCCGCAGTTTGGCGGCCTTCGCATCCAGCAATTCCTGTTCCGCGTCCAGCACATCCAGCGTGGTGCGCGCGCCCAGCGTCGCCTCTTCGCGCACGCCATCAAACGCCGTCTGCGCCGCCACAATCTGGCGCTGGCTCGCCTCGATACTGGCGCTTGTCACCAACAGGTTCGACCACGCATTCCCCACTGCCTGCGACACCAGCACGCCGTTTTGCAACAGCGCCGCCCGTGTCGCCTCTTCCCGCGCCAGGTTCTGCCGCAGCGCCGCCGACAGCCGCCCTCCCGCGTACAGCGTCTGATCCAGCTTCAACTGTAATCTATCAGTTTCACTTCCCGCATCGTTCAGCGTGATTAATCCATCCACCGACAATGTTGGTTCCATCGCGGCCTTCGCCCGCGCCACGTTCAGCCCCGAAATTGCCACCTCACGCTGACTTTGCCGGATGCGTGGGTGTGTGCGCAGGGCAATTTCTGTCGCTTCGTCCTGCGTGCGGGCGATTTTCGGGGTCTTCGGCAACGGCTGCAGATTGCCCGGATAGGCCCCCGTCGCCGCCTTGTAGGATTCGCGCGCTTGCAGCAAATCCCCCTCGGCTGATGCCAGCGAGGCCCGTGATGCGGCAAGACGCGATTCCGCGATGGCAACATCGGTGCGGGTAATTTCACCCACGTCAAAGCGGTCTTGTGCCGCCCGCAACTGCTGGGTCAGCACCCGCAGGTTATTCTGCCGCAAATCCACAATCTCGGTCGCCAGCCGCACATTCACATAGGCCGTCACCGCATCCAGCAGCACGCTTTGTTCAATGTTCACCAATGACTCGCGCGTCGCCAACACGGATTCCTTGGCCACCTCAATGGCCAGCCGGTTGCGGCCAAAGTCGATCAGCGTCATGTTTGCCGACAGCGTCATCGTTGTGCCCAGCGAGTCAGCGGACTGCCGCACCCCAAAAAAATTGTCCCGTTCGGTATGCTCAAATGTCGATGCGATGCTGAAATTCACCACCGGCTGCAGCACACCCACGGCAATCGCCACATCCTCATCCGCCGCCTTCAGCAGCGCCCGGTTCTGGTCCAGCAGGTTCGAATTCTTATAGGCCGCGATCAACGCATCACTCAGCGTCTCGGACTGTGCCATTGGCGCCGCCACCACAAAGGCCGCCGTAACCATCATTGCGAAAAAGCTGCGCATCCGTCAGTGCCTCGATCTTGTTTCTGGGTTTACGGACCAATGGCCCCGGCAGATGAAAACAAACGACTACAGTTGAAATGCCCGCGCGGCGGTAAAGCCGCGCAAAACCGGTGCCGACGCATTAAACGCAAAGCGCCAGGTCACGCGGCCCCCGGATTTATGCCCGATCCGCGCCACCCCCAGCGCACCTTCCATGAACAAACAGCCGATCCGCCCACCGTCTTTCAACTGCGCCAACACCGCATCCGGCACCACCTCGGCGGCACCTTGAATGGTTATCACGTCATAGGGCCCATGCTTTGCCGCCCCTGTCGCCAGTGGCGCATGAATGACCACCGCATTGTCCACACCCGTCGCCCCCAGTGTGGTCTGCGCCAGCGCCGCAAGATCCGCATCTTCCTCCACGGCGACCACGGTATCGGCAAGCCGCGCAATCACCGCTGTCGAATAGCCAAGCCCACAGCCCAGATCCAGCGCAAGGTCCGTCGGCTGAATATCCAGCGCATCCAGCAGCTTGGCCAGCGTCCGTGGCTCCAGCACGACCCGGCCCCCGCCGATATCCACATTATCACCCAGATAGGCCGCCTCCCGCAGGTTTGCCGGAAAATACGCCTCGCGCGCAACGGTCAGCATCGCATCAATGATCGGAAACTTGGTTACATCCGACGGGCGCACTTGCGTGTCCACCATCACCATCCGGCGTGTTTGAAAGTCGGTCATCAAAGGCCCCTTCGCACTGAACCGTGCGGTTTAGATCAGGTCTATTCCGTTTCTGCCACACAACTAATCCGGGGGCAACGGCCCTTGGGTCAGGCTTGCGCTTTCATGCCACGAAACCGCGACCCCATCCACGCGGCCGCCTGTTCGCCCATATGTCGAAACTTGTCTGACGCCTGGGTCAATTTCGCCTCCCATTCCGGGTTGGGCGTCTGGCCAGCGGTCACCTTGAAATAGACCTGCATCAAACACGCCACACAGAAGGGTTCAATCAGCGCCGCCTTCACCGCCCATGCAAACACAAACGCAAAGATGAACGACCCCGCACTGACATTCCCCGGCATCAGGTAGACCACGGCGGCGGCGGGGGCGAGCATCACAAGGAACACAATAAAGGCCAGCACATAGCTGATCGCCGTCAACCACGCCGCGTTCACCATCATCGGCCTTGCGTTCTGCGCATACAGAACCAGCGCCTCCCGCGCATTGGCCCATGGGTTTTCCGCCTTTGTGCGGATGGCATGCGCGATGATCATCTCGTCCACCAGCCCGACCGCAACCTTCAGATAGGCGCGTAACACACCGACAAGGTTATCCAGTCCCGGAATCGGGATGATCGACAGGATGCCTTCGATCAGCCCCGTAATCGCCCCGATCACCCCATGCACAATCCGGTCCAGCGCAAACAGCGCCGATGCCTCGCCAAACCGCTCCCGCACCACGCCCCAGGCATAATCCAACTGCCCCCGCCCGCCGGGCACCTGACCGCCTTGCATGATTTCGACCATCACGGCGATGTGCCCTGCCTTCACAAGGTACAGCAGATAATCGCGAAAGAAAAAGATGACGCCGCAGGTGATGGAAAAACCAACAGCCCCACCCCAGAACGTGCTGCTGATCTGGAAATCATCCGTCCCGAACGCGCCAATGCCATAACCGAACCCCGCCCCCGTGCCGGTGGCCAGAATGATCGCCGTGGTGATGCCAAAGTAGACAACGATCCGAAAGACGATGAAGGGTGCCGTGCGCAGCATCATGGCAAGCGCCGCACTGATCGAGAAATCCCACATGAGCGCAATCCTTAGGGTTGGTGCAATGCGCGCATGGTGGCGTGTTCCGCAGCGCCAGGCAAGCGCGTTTCACGCGGCCCTTGCAGCCTGCCCGCGTCAGATCAAACGTGGACGTGCCCGCGCGTGGCCATCCCGCATCATGGCACGTTTCGCCACCCGCATGATATCCGCCGCCGTCAGCCCCGCCTCGGCATACATCGCAGCGGGGCTGGCTTGATCAATGAAATGGTCCGGCAGGTGCATCGTCCTGACCGCCAGCCCCGCCTCCATCAGCCCCGCATTGGCCAGATGGTGCAGAACCTGCGCCCCGAACCCGCCAATCGCCCCCTGTTCCACCGTAATCAGCGCCGCATGATGCCGCGCCAACTGGTCAATCAACCCCGTATCCAGCGGCTTGCTAAACCGCGCATCCGCCACCGTCACGCTGATCCCATCCGCTTCCAAAACTTCCGCTGCCGCCAGCGCCTCGCCCAGATGCGCCCCGAAACTCAGGATCGCCACATCCGTCCCTTCCCGCAGCACCCTGCCCTTGCCGATTGGCAATGGCACACCCCTTGCAGGCAATTCCACCCCCACGCCTTCCCCACGCGGAAAACGAAACGCAATCGGTCCCGCGTCATGCGCAATCGCAGTCGCCACCATATGCACCAGTTCCGCCTCATCGCCCGCCGCCATCACCGTGAAATTCGGCAGATTGCTCAGATACCCCACATCGAAAGATCCCGCATGCGTCGCCCCGTCCTGCCCCACCAACCCCGCCCGGTCGATGGCAAACCGCACGGGCAGGTTTTGCAACGTCACATCATGCACGATCTGGTCATAGCCCCGCTGCAGGAAGGTCGAATAAATCGCCACCACCGGTTTCATCCCACTCGCCGCCAGCCCTGCTGCAAACGTCACCCCATGCTGCTCCGCAATCCCCACATCGAACACACGGTTCGCAAACCGGCGTGCCATGATGTCCAGCCCTGTGCCCCCCGGCATTGCCGCCGTGATCGCCACCACCCGCGCATCGCGTGACGCTTCGTCCGTCAACGCATTGCCGAACACCGCCGTATAGCTCGGCGCGTTTGACTTCGCCTTCGCCTGCTCCCCCGTCTCCGGGTTAAACTTGCTCACGCCATGATACTTGTCCGCCGCCGCCTCGGCCGGCGCATAGCCCTTGCCCTTCACGGTGATACAATGGATCAGCACCGGCCCCGTTGCCCGCGCCCGCGCCGCCCGCAGCGTCGCCAGCAACTGCCCCATGTCATGCCCGTCAATCGGCCCGATATAGGTAAAGCCCAACTCCTCAAACAGCGT
>JANNBG010000537.1:0-1738 GCA_031385205.1 Rhodobacterales bacterium | reverse complement strand
GCTGGCGCCGCCTGGAGCGCTAATACCCCGGCACGGAAGTGGCGCGCGTGGCACCGCAATATCAGGTGGTCTCGCGCACGGGGAATGGGACGCGGCAGATCGGGTGTTTCACGAACTCGCCCGTGCCGGTGCGGGTGGCGCTGACGAATGGCGGCACGGCGGTGATCTGCACACGGGGGGATGGGACGTTTGAGGGTGCGCGCGCGCCGATTTATCCGGCAGGGTCTGGGGTTGGGGCATCGTTGGACCAGCCGGGCAACCCGGTGGATACGGCGGTGCGGGGTGTGACGCGGCAGGCGACGATGATGGCAGAAGTGGTCGCTGGACCAGCCGCTGTTGTGGTGCCGCCGGGGTACAAGCTGGCCTGGGGTGATGATCGTCTGAACCCGAACCGGGGGCGTGGCACGGCACGGGGCCAAGCGCAGCAGGACCAGGTCTGGACACGCGATGTGCCCGCGGTGCTGGTGGCGGAGGTGCCGACCAAAGCGGTACCAACCGGTGGGCGGGTGACGGTTTCAACGAAATCGGACCCGACGGCGGCAGTGCCGCAAGCGGGTGTGAAGCTGTATGTGCAGGTGGGCACGTTTGGGGTGCCGGAAAATGCGGCAGGGGCCAAGGCACGGCTTGCGGCGCTGGGATTGCCGACGGCGAAGGGCAAGATCAATCAGGGGGGGCGTGCCCTGCAAATCGTTTACGCGGGGCCATTTGCCAGCCAAGCCGACGCACAAGCCGCACTGAATGCGGCACGCGGGGCTGGGTTTGGCGATGCAATCATCAGGTAAAGACGTCGGGCAGGACGCAGCCTTGCGCCCCGGTTGCCTGATGGCGGCTGGGGCGTCTTTATGTCTGGCAGATGGCTTGCAGGCTGGCCCAATCGGCGGGGGGCATCAGGGCAGGCGGGGTTTGGCCACGCAGGGGGTCGGCCTCGATCAGGCCAAGGGTCTGGGTGCCGGTGGGGTCTATGACATAGGCAAAGGGGGTGGAGGGCACGCTGGCCCCCTTCATGCGGGCCAGCAGCAGATCATCGGCCAAGGGCGCAATCGGGGTGCGTAAGACCCCTTCGCCATAGCCTGCAAGGGCGGCATCGGGCAGGGTGCCGGTGGTGAACAGCGACAGCGTGGCGCGAAAGCCTGCATGGGCGAGCACGGGCAGCAGGGGGTCATCCTGCACGGCGCGTTCCGCCTCGGCCAAGGCCGCACCGGCCAAGGCCTCGGGCGAGGTGGCAAGCCATGATTGTGGCAACAGGATAATGCCGCCGGGCAGATGCATGGGCCGGATGACGGCGTCGCGCATGACCAGCAGGATGGGCGTATCGGCGGGGCCGAACAGGCGGTCGGCCAGACCGGCAAGGGCCACCTGGCCCGGACGATTGGCACAAGGCCCGCCCGTCAGGCGTGACAGGTCGTCAAGGGCGGCAAGGCCAATGTCGGCGCGGGTGGTGGCGGGCACGACGCGGGCGGTATGGGCTTCCAATGCGCCGGGCAGCCAGAACAGGGCACCCGCGGCAATGGCTGTGGTCAGGCCCAGAAAGATCATCAGGCGCAGGCGGCCGGGGCGCGGCTGGGCCTGTACGACGGCGCGATGGACGGTTTCAAGTGCGGCGATCATGTCGGTATCCGACAGCTCCAGACTTTCCGTTGCATCATCGCCGGGGGCATAGATGGCGGGCATCTGGCCGGGATTGTCGCGCATCACGGCAGGCAGGGACCAATGGGCCAAGGGCACATCACTGCGCGGG
>JANNBG010000524.1:0-3651 GCA_031385205.1 Rhodobacterales bacterium | reverse complement strand
CACCACGATATGACGGTGCGCTGCGATGCGCAAACAGCTACTGGGCGGCAAGCGTGGCGGGGTCCACGAGGGCGACAATATCCATCATGATGCGGTTCAGGGCGAAATCTTTGGGCGTGTAGACGGCAGCGACACCCAAGGCGTGCAAGGTTGTGGCGTCGTCGTCCGGGATGATGCCGCCAACGATGACGGGGATGGTAATATTGGCCTGACGCAAGCGGTCCATGACCTCGGCGATCAAGGGCAGGTGAGAGCCGGACAGGATCGACAGGCCGAGGATATGGGCCTGTTCCTCGTCCACCGCCGCCACGATTTGGGCGGGTGTCAGGCGGATGCCGTTATAGCAGATGTCCATGCCGCAATCGCGGGCGCGGGCGGTGATCTGTTCGGCGCCGTTAGAGTGGCCGTCAAGTCCCGGTTTTCCCATCATAAACTTTATCCGACGGCCAAGGCGGGTCGATACGGCATCGACAGCGTCGCGGATCGGCTCCAACCCTTCCGTACGGTTGGATGGCGCGCGCGAGACGCCGGTCGGGGCGCGGTACTCACCAAAGGCGGCGCGGATGACGTCGCCCCATTCGCCCGTGGTAACGCCCGCCTTGGCGCAGGCGACGGAGGGGGGCATGATGTTAGTGCCTTTTTGTGCAGCGTCGCGCAGGGCATTCAGGGCGTTTTGTACCATGGTAGGGTTGCGGATGGCACGCCACGCGGTCAGACGGGCAATCTGGTCCTGTTCTGCGGCGGGATCGGCGGGCATCGATGCCTCGCCTGCCGTCAGCGGGCTGGCGACACCTTCCGTCCAGCGATTGACGCCGACCACAACGGTTGCGCCGGTTTCGATACCGATCAATCGTTCGGCATTTGCCTCAACCAGGCGGCTTTTCATATAGTCGATAGCAGACACGGCCCCGCCCATCGCGTCGATATTGGCCAGTTCCGCACGCGCACCTGCCTTGAGCGCGGCGACTTTGCGATCCACCGCCGGATTATTATCGAACAGATCGTCATATTCAAGCAAGTCTGTTTCATAGGCGAGGATTTGTTGCATGCGCAGCGACCATTGCTGATCCCAAGGGCGGGGCAGACCAATCGCCTCGTTCCACGCGGGCAGCTGTACGGCGCGGGCGCGGGCGTTTTTCGACAGGGTCACCGCGAGCATTTCCAAGAGGATGCGGGTGACGTTATTTTCGGGCTGTTGTTCGGTCAGGCCGAGGGAGTTGACCTGCACGCCATAACGGAAACGGCGGTATTTTGCATCGGTGATTCCGTAGCGTATGGCGCAGATCTCATCCCAAAGGTCCACGAAGGCGCGCATTTTGCACATTTCGGTCACGAAACGAATTCCTGCGTTCACAAAGAACGACATGCGGCCCACCATGGCAGGGAAATCGGCCGTTGGTACCTTTGGCCGCAGGTCATCCAGCACGGCGCAGGCGGTGGCGAGGGCGAATGCGAGTTCCTGTTCCGGCGTGGCACCAGCCTCTTGCAGGTGATATGAACAAACGTTCATTGGGTTCCATTTGGGCAGGTGCTGGGCGGTATAGGCCGCCACATCGGTAATCATCCGCAACGACGGCGCGGGCGGGCAGATATAGGTGCCGCGCGACAGGTACTCTTTGATGATGTCATTCTGAACTGTACCTTGCAGGGTGGCAACTTCGGCACCCTGTTCTTCGGCCACTGCGATATAGAGGGCGAGCAGCCAAGGGGCGGTGGCATTGATCGTCATCGAGGTGTTCATCTGATCGAGGGGAATGTCGGTGAACAGTGCCCGCATATCGCCCAAGTGAGCGATGGGCACGCCGACTTTGCCCACCTCGCCACGCGCCAGAATGTCGTCGCTGTCATAGCCGACCTGAGTCGGCAGATCGAAGGCGATGGACAGCCCGGTCTGCCCGCGTGCGAGGTTGCCACGGTATAGCGCGTTGGAGGCGGAGGCCGTGGAGTGCCCGGCATAGGTGCGGAACAACCAGGGAGTGTCTTTTTGTACCATAGGCGGGCCCATTGATTCTTGCGTGTAATAAAATTACGCCACGATACGAATACACGTCACTTTATGACTTTGTCAAACGCTGCATTGCGGCATGCTGCACTGCGGCTGTTGAATTTTGTTGCCTGATCTGCGGGCAGTGTTTTACCGTCTGGTCAAGCTGCAACCAAGCAGCGGGGTTCTGTGAAAGGATTGAGAGATGTCATTTCTACGTTATGCTGCTTTTGCGACGATCATGGGTACGCTGCTTGCAAGCCCTGCGTTGGCGTTGGACCGGAAGGTGACAATCGTCAACAACACCGGGTTCACGATGACGAATTTTTATGGGTCGAACACGGGCTCGAACTCTTGGGAAGAGGATATCTTGGGTCAGGACGTTTTGCCGTCCGGGTCGCAGGTGTCGATCAACTTTAACGATCAGTCGGGCTATTGCATGTTCGACTTCAAGGCGGTGTTTGAAGACGGGGACGAGTTGGTCCGCGAAAGGGTGAATGTGTGCGAAACGGGCACCTTTACCTATAACTGACGTTTTACAGCGCACTGATATCCGGGGAAGCCTGCGGTGATGACCGTGACGCTTCCCCTGTGGCTGTTGGTTTTGATCGTCGTCTTGGCGGCGATAGCGGCGTTGGAGCGTGTTCTGGTGCCATCGGTGCGGTGGTTTTTCCGCAGGCGGATGGAGCGTGTGGTGGCGCAGGTCAACACGCGGCTGGAGCGCAAGATCGAACCGTTCAAGCTGGCGCGCAGGCAAGATATGATTGTGCGGTTGGCCTATGATCCACGCGTGATGGAGGCGGTGACGGAGCACGCAGCGGAGACGGGCGTGCCGTTAAGCGTGGCGTTTGAAGAGGCGCATGGGTACGCGCGGGAAATTGTGCCGGGGTTTTCGGCGAGCTTATATTTTGGCTTTGCGATCCGGGCGGCGCGGCGGATCAGCCGGGCGTTTTACCGGGTACGGGTGGGGCGGGTGGATGCGGCGCTGGCGCATATTGACCCGAAGGCCACGGTGATTTTCGTGATGAACCACCGCAGTAACATGGATTATGTGTTGGTGACGTGGCTGGTGGCGGGGCGATCGGCGATTTCTTATGCGGTGGGGGAATGGGCGCGGGTGTGGCCCTTGTCTGCCATGATCCGGGCGATGGGGGCCTATTTCATCCGGCGGGGCAGCCGCAATGCGCTGTATCGCAGGGTGCTGGCGCGCTATGTGCAGATGGCGACGGCAGAGGGCACGACGCAGGCGATTTTCCCGGAGGGTGGCTTGTCTTTGGATGGGCAGGTGGGACCTGCGAAGATGGGTTTGTTGTCATACATCGTGCAAGGGTTTGATCCGGCGGGGCGCGATGTGGTGTTTGTGCCGGTGGGGCTGGCCTATGACCGCGTGCTGGAGGACCGGGTGCTGGTGGCGGCGCAGGGGACGCGCAAGTTCAAATCGCAGCCATTGAAGGCGGGATTGTTCTTGCTGGGGATGCTGTGGCGCAAACTGCGGGGGCAGTATCGCGGCTTTGGCACGGCGGCGGCGGCGTTTGGGGCGCCGATATCGTTGCGGGCGTTCATGGCGCAGGACGGGGCCACGACGGAAACGCTGGGGGTGCGGCTGATGGCGGATATTGCGGCGGTGGTGCCGGTGTTGCCAGTGCCGTTGATGGCAGCAGTCTTGA
>JANNBG010000499.1:0-3976 GCA_031385205.1 Rhodobacterales bacterium | reverse complement strand
CCCGCCGCCGCGTGCGGGCCCCCGCCCCCGCGCGGGTGGCGCCCATACCCCCCACCGGCCGGGGGGGCGGGGGCAAGACATCCTCGACCACCGCCTGCGGACGTTCAAAGCGTATGCGCCAGAGCGGTACCGGGTTTACGGCGGGGTGAATTGGGGGCTGTGGGGGGCAGAGGGGCATGCCTTTGCCGACCGATGTGCGGCGCGGCTGACGGCACAGGCGGCGCGGGGGGCGGAAGGGTTGAAGCTTTGGAAACCCTTCGGGCTGCATGTGATGGATGACCGGGGCGTTCTGGCCAAGATTGATGATCCGCGCCTTGATGCCATCTGGGCGCGGGCGGGGGAATTGGGGTTCCCCGTGATGATCCACATTGCCGACCCTGTGGCGTTTTTTGACCCTTTGACGCCTGATAATGAACGCTGGGATGAGTTGCATGAAAACCCCGATTGGCAGTTTCCATCGCCGCCTTTTCCGCCCTTCAACGCGCTGATCGAGGCCTTTGCCAATCTGGTGCGCCGTCACCCGAAGACGACATTCATCGGTGCGCATGTGGGGTGTTATTCGGAAAACCTGCCATGGGTGTCGGCGCTGATGGACGCGTGCCCGAACCTTTATGTCGATATTTCGGCCCGCATTTCGGAACTGGGCCGCCAGCCCTCTTCCTCGCGCCGGTTCTTTGACCGCCATCAGGACCGCATTCTGTTTGGCATCGACGCAGGGCCCGATCTGGATACCTATGCCACCTATGCGCGGTTCCTGGAATCTGACGACGAATACTTTTCCTACGCGCCCGACAATCAGCCCGGCCAAGGCCGTTGGATGATCTACGGGCTGCATCTGCCACGCGCCATTCTGGACAAGGTTTACCACGACAATGCTGCCCGGCTGTTCGGGCTGACCAAGGGAGATGTGCTATGAAATACGCCGTCCTGACCCTGCTGCTGACCACCGCTGCCCATGCTGACACGATCACCTATCAGGCCTGGGGCACGCCCGCCGAAGGGGCGGTGTGGAACGAAATTGCCCGCGCGTTTGAGGCGGGGCATCCGGGCATCACCGTCGATGTGCAACTGGCCGATTGGGACAGTTATTGGGAAAAGCTGCGGGTGCAGATCGCGGGTGGTACGCCGCCGGATGTGTTTGCCATGTCGCCGCCGCTCTATCCTGACTGGCAATCGCGCGGTGTTTTGCTGAACCTGCAGCCCTATCTGGAGGCTGACCCGACCACCCTTGACGGCGTCTATCCGGTGACGCTGACGGCCTATCAAACGCCGGAGGGTTACTTTGGCCTGCCGCGCGATTTTCAGACCATCGTGCTGTATTATAACAAGGACATGTTTGATGCGGCGGGTGTGGCCTACCCGACGGCTGACTGGACATG
This sequence comes from Rhodobacterales bacterium, assembly GCA_031385205.1. Taxonomy (GTDB): domain Bacteria; phylum Pseudomonadota; class Alphaproteobacteria; order Rhodobacterales; family Rhodobacteraceae; genus JAAFHS01. Next base: position 2,597 of record JANNBG010000499.1, on the reverse strand, counting down.
GGATGACCTGCGCGCGGCGGCGGTAAAGCTGACCCTGGACAAAGACGGTGACGGGCGCACGGACCAGTGGGGGTTCACTGCGGATGGGTACGGCCCTGAGGCGATGATCGCGCCGATGGTGCGGTCTTATGGCGGTGATCTGGTGGATGTGGCGGCGAAAAAGACGCTGCTGGGCAGTGCTGAGGCGATGGCCGCTTTCGGTCTGATGCATGATATGTTTGCGGTCGACCACTCCATGCCGAATGACCAGGAGGTTGCGAGTTTCGGCTGGGATCCCTTCCTTGCTGGTGTGGCCGCGATGACATTGTCGGGGCATTGGTCGGTGCCGGATTATTCGGCATCCGCATTGAAATGGGATATTGCCCCTATCCCGCGGGGGCCAAAGGGCCGGGTAACGACGGTGAATTCGGCGGGGTTTGTCATCTCGAAAGACACCAAATCGCCCGACGCGGCCTTTGCGTTTGTGAAGTTTGCGACCAGCGAGGAAGGCCAGACCCTTGCGGCCAAGATCGGCCTTGCGGTGCCCATTCGTGCAACCGTGGCGACATCACCCGCCTATCTGAACCAGACATCGGCCCCCATCAATCACGCGCTGTTTGTGGATGCCCTTGCCTATGCCCAACCCCTGCCCGTGTTCCGGGGGTATGAAGAATGGAGCACGGCTTTGGGCGATAATCTGAACCTTGTCTGGACCGATCAAATGACACCCGAAGACGGCATCGCCGAGGCTGTTGCGGCGGGTGATGACGCCATCGCCAAATCAAACTGAAAGGGGAGACCACCATGAAACTGCTGACCAGCACCGCCCTGACACTCGCCCTTGCGACATCCGCACAGGCGCAGACAGAGATCACCTATTTGTTGTGGGGCAGCCCGCAAGAAGGTGTTGTCTGGAACAGGATCGCCGCGAGTTTTGAGGCGGCGCACCCGGATATCAACGTCACGGTCGAGGTGGCGGATTGGGACAGTTATTGGGAGAAACTGCGGGTGCAAATGGCGGGTGGCACGCCGCCTGATGTGTTCGCGATGGACGCGCCGCTGTACCCGGACTGGCAATCGCGGGGGGTTTTGCTGAACCTGCAGCCCTATATCGACGCGGACCCTGCAATGATGGAGGGCGTTTATCCCATTACGCTGGAGGCCTATAAAACGGCTGACGGCATGTTCGGCCTGCCGCGCGATTTTCAGACGATTGTGCTGTATTACAACAAGGACATGTTCGACGCGGCGGGCGTGGCCTATCCGAGCGACACATGGACCTATGCTGATCTGCGGGATGCGGCCAAAAAGCTGACACTGGATAAGGATGGCGATGGGTCCACGGACCAGTGGGGGTTCTGGGATGGCGGCTATGACATGGAGCCGTTCTGGGGGCCTTTGGTTTGGGCGCATGGTGGGGATGTGATCAATGCGGCCGAGGGGAAGACGCTGATTGCGTCACCTGAGGCGACGGCGGCATTCCAGGTCATGTCGGACATGTGGCTGGTGGATAAGTCGATGCCGACGGAACAGCAACTGGCGCAATACGGCTGGGACGGGTTCCTGTCGGGCGTGGCGGCGATGGGGGTGTCGGGGCATTGGTCGGTACCGGAATATTCCACCGTGGCGTTCAAATGGGACATCGCCCCGATGCCAATGGGGCCTGCAGGGCGGGCGACAGAAGTGAATTCGGCGGGTTTCGTGATTGCGAAAGACAGCAAGAACCCGGATGCGGCCTGGGCCTTTGTAAAATACGCGTTCTCGGATGCGGGGCAGTCGGAGCTGGCCAAGGTGGGCCTTGCCATTCCGGTACGCAAATCGGTGGCGGAAAGTGCGGCGTATCTGGATCAGGCGGTGAAGATTGACCATGCGCTGTATGTCAAGGCGCTGGACTATGCGCATGTGAAGCCGGTGTTCAAAGGCTATGAAGAATGGTCGGGGGCGGTGGGTGACGCGCTGTTGACGATCTGGAGCGGTGAGGCGACAGTAGAGGATGGTTTGGCCGAGGCGGTGGCGGGTGGCGACGACGCGCTGGCCCGCAACCGGTAATGGGCAATCTGCGACCCTTGGGGATGGAACGCTGGTGGGTGCTTGCGTTCCTGTTGCCCAGCCTGATCGGGTTGGTGCTGGGGACATTCGGGTCGATCTTTGCGACGATTGGGATCAGCTTTACCGATTGGGATTTGCTGACGCCGGCCGTTCCGGCGGGGGTCAGCAATTACACCGATTTGCCGGGTGACCGGTTGTTTATGAAATCACTGGTCAACACCTTGGCGTTTTCGGGGCTGTATGTGCCGTTGACGGTTGTGTTGTCTTTGGCGGTGGCCATGGGCCTGAACCGCGATGTGCCGGGCATTGGGCTGTTTCGCACGGCGTTTTTTCTGCCGACGGTGTCATCGCCCACGGCTGTGGGGCTACTGTGGACGTGGATTTATGCAGAAGATCACGGTGTGCTGAACCAGATGATCACGGGGATGGGGGGTGATCCTGTTTCGTGGCTGGGGCCGAAAGTGGCACTTTATTCCATCGTCATCGTCAACGTCTGGGGGGCGATTGGTGGGGGGATGATCATCTTTCTGGAAGGATTGCAGGCCATCCACAAGGATTACTACGAGGTG
>JANNBG010000493.1:0-1901 GCA_031385205.1 Rhodobacterales bacterium | reverse complement strand
GCAGGCCATAGACGCCTGCACCCGGCAAGAGGCCTGCGAGATCATGGCCGAGGCTTTGGCGCGCCTTTCCATCGGCATGCCCATTGCACCATTTTTCAGCGTGATGGATGAGGCCAAGTCATGGGCATCATTCGCGACCACGGCTGAATGCAAAGCCTACTGTCTGGCCTGCTACGATGCCCTTCCCCGCAAGAATCAACAGGCGTTTCTCGCTTATGTGCAGGGGCGGTGCGCATGATGGCTGAACGCGATATCCGCCCCTTGGCTGCGTCCCATCGCATGCCCACGCTGTTTTTCTGGCAAGACCCTGCCAGCATACCCGCGCGCCCATGGCTGTATGGCCACCACTTGCTGCGTGGGCAGGTATCCGTCACCGTCGCGCCGGGTGGCATCGGCAAATCATCCCTGACCATCTGTGAGGCGCTTGCCATGGCGTCTGGACGCCGCATTCTGGGCGAGTGGACCGCGCCGGACCTGAAGGTGTGGATTTTCAACCTTGAAGACCCGCGAGACGAACTCACACGCCGGATCATCGCCGCGATGGCGCATCACGGCATTGCACCCGATGAAATTGAGGGACGGCTTTTCGTGGACAGTGGCAGGGACCGGGAACTTTGCGTGACGGAGCAAACGCCGCATGGCGCGCGTATTGCGCGCCCGGTGTTTGACGCGCTTTCGCACCAAATCCGCACCATGGGCGTAGACGTGCTGGTGGTGGACCCTTTCGTATCCTGCCACCGGGTTGACGAAAACGACAATGGCGCGATTGATATGGTGGCCAAGGCGTGGGCCGCGCTGGCCAACGTCTGCAACTGTGCCGTGGAACTTGTCCACCATACCCGCAAGACGAATGGGGCCGAGGCGTCCACCCAAGACGCGCGGGGCGCATCGGCTTTGCTGGGGGCCGCGCGTTCGGGCCGGGTGTTGAACCGCATGACGGATGAGATGAAGGCCAATGCGGGCCTGCGCGACGATCCGGCCACCTACTTTGCTGTTGACCGCGACAAGGCCAACCTGGCACCCGCTGGCAAGCGCGTGTGGCGGCGCATGGCGTCTTACACGCTGCCAAATGGCGATAGCGTGGGTGTGGCCGAGGCATGGGAATTCCCGGATGCCTTTGATGGGATCACCACCGCCGATCTGTTGCAGGTGCAGCATGCACTGGACGGCAAGCAGATGCGCTATTCGGATCAGGCCGGGGATGAATGGGCGGGGTGCTGCGTGGCCGAGGTTCTGGGGCTTGATCCGATCAAAGACGTGAAGCGCCTCAAGCGCATCATCGAAACGTGGCTGAAGTCTGGTGCGCTGGTGAAGGACAAAATCGGTGGCGGGCAACGTAAACCAGTGCCCATCATTACCGTCGGTGAATGGGCTGTGCCCTGATCTGCGCCACCACCCCAAAAGTGGGGGTAGCGCAGGGTGGCGCAACCAACCCGCGCCCTATGCGCCACCCCCACCACCCCCTAAGGGGGGCGGGGTGGGGGTGGCGCATTGGCGAGGGCCTGCACGGCACATTCCCATCGTCAAAGCCTTTCATCGCGGCTAACCTGCCCAAAAGGCGAGGGAACCCATGAGCATTGTGTCCGATTTTGTTGCCAGCGTGATTGCCACCCATAATACCCACCACGCCACCGAACACTCCTACCGCCCCGCCCTGAAAACCCTCTTTGACGCCCTGCAACCCGGCAATGTCACCGCCACCAATGAACCCAAGCGTATTGCCTGCGGTGCCCCCGATTTCATCCTGCAACGCGGCGACATTCCCATTGGATATGTCGAGGCCAAGGATATTGGCATTGGCCTGCGCGGCATGAAAGACAATAACAAGGATCAGCAACAACGTTATCTGAAAGCCCTGCCAAACCTGATTTACACAAACTGTTTCGATTGGGATTTTTACC
>JANNBG010000488.1:0-5119 GCA_031385205.1 Rhodobacterales bacterium | reverse complement strand
GAGAAGCTGGAGAAGGCGTATGATTCGGGTGAGGCGACAAAGGATTTGCCCGATGATGTAAAGCCGGACCGGGTTTCCTATATCGAAGGGGGGATGCTGGCGTATCAAAAGGGCTTGCGGCGGCAGTTGATCTGGCTGGTCTATATCATCCCGACGGTGGTGGTGCTGGTGACGGTGTATTTGGTGAACTGGCAATAAGGGGGCGGCGCACATGTGGGTCTATGTGAAATGGGGTTTCCGGATTTTCCTTTTGCTGATTGTGGCGGGGTTTCTGCATTACACGCTGCCGCAGCATGATGTGGTGCGGATCACGAATGCGTATAACCGCCTGACGACGGTAGGGGAAAATGCGATTTTCTATGCGAGCCCGGATACAGGCACGGGGGAAAGCACGGCGACGCGGGATATCCGGTTCATTGATGCGGCGTTCGCGGATGGGTCGGTGATTGTGTACCGGAACGAGGATACGGGCTGGGTGTGGCCGCCATATTTCAAGTATGACAGCAGTAACCTGCAGGCGGAAGCGGGGAACTTGAAGTCAACAGCCGAGGCACCGAAATGGGTGTCGATCACGCATTATGGCTGGCGGTTCCCGTTCCTGTCGATTTACCCGAATGCGGTAAAGATGCATGCGGTGGCGGGGCCGGATGTGCGGATCATTCCGTGGGTGAATATCGTGATCTTGACGACGTTGCTGGTGCTGGCACTGATGCTGCGGCGGATGTGGTTGCAGTTTCGGGAACGGATGATCGACCCGACGTTGGCGGATGTGGATGCGAGCGTGGGGGCGGCGCGGGCGCAGGCGACGGGGTTCTTTGGGCGGATCGGGGCATGGCTGCGGACATGGCGGAAGTGACGGCGCGGAAGTGATTACGCGGGTGTGATGGGCAGATTGCCCATCCTACGCGCGCAGTGTTCCGCCTGTGGCTTTGGTGACCCTATCGATGATCTTTGCCGAAACGCCCTCGATGTCCGCTTCGGTCAGGGTCGCCTCGCGTGGTTGCAGGCGCACGGTGATGGCGAGTGATTTTTTGCCCGCACCCATTTGCGCCTCGGCCTTGTCGCCGCCGAACTGATCGAACACACGGACAGTTTCGACCAGCACCTTGTCGGCGCCCATGGCGGCGTTGACGAGGGTCAGCGCCTCGACCGAGGCATCCACGACAAAGGCAAAATCGCGGTCGACGGCTTGCAGGTCGCTGAGGATGAGGGCTGGTTTGGTGGGGGTTTTGACGCGTTGCATCGGGATATTGGCGATCTGAATGGTAAAGGCCATGGCGGGGCCTTTCACATCCATCGCGGCCAGAACGCGCGGATGCACTTCGCCAAAGGTGGCGAGCACGTTGGGGCCAAGTGACACCACGCCAGACCTGCCGGGATGGAACCAAGCTGCCACTTTGCGGGTGATCTGCACGCGGGCGGGCGCACCAAGGGCTGTCAGCACAGCCTCGGCATCGGCCTTGGCGTCATAGACATCGACCATGCGGCGCGACCCGTGCGGGTCACGCGGCGCTGCAGAACCGACCAGCAATCCGGTGGCATGGGTGACCTGTTCGCCGGGTTCACCCCCGGTGAAGACGGGGCCAACCTCCATCAGGGACAAGTCCATGAAACCGCGGGCCTGATTGCGGGCTGCAGCGCGCAAAAGGCCGGGCAGCAGGTCTGGGCGCAGGTGGGTCATCTCGGATGAAATGGGGTTGTCAACGCAAGTGGCATCAGACCCGCCGCCGAACAGGGTGGCATCAGGACCGGGGATAAAGCTGTAGGTGACGCATTCGTTGTACCCCAAGACGGCCAGCGTACGGCGTGCGGCGCGTTCGCGGGTTTGGCCGGGGGTCAGGATGGGTTCGGGCACGCCGGATTTCACGCGCGGCAGGGGAATGCCTTGCAGTTTGGTGAGAGAAGCGATGCGGGCCACTTCCTCGACCAGATCAGCCTCGCCCAGAATATCGGGCCGCCATGTGGGGGCAGTGGCCATATCGCCGTGCAGGGTAAAGCCCAAGGCGGTCAATGACGCGCGCTGATCGGCGGCAGGAATATCCATGCCGACCAGACTGATAACGCGTGCAGGGTCCAGTTTATAGGCGCGGGTCACATCCAGGGCGGCACCATCCTGCACCACATGCGAAGGCTCACCCCCACACAGATCGAGGATCATCTGCGTGGCAAGTTCCAGCCCCGGCAAGGTGAAGGCTGGGTCCACGCCGCGTTCAAACCGATAGCGGGCGTCGGAGTTGATTTTCAATGCACGGCCCGTGGTGGCAATGGTGATCGGATCCCAAAATGCGGATTCGAGGAACACATCGGTGGTTTCCGGTGAGCAGCCAGACGCAGCACCACCCATGATGCCGGCAAAGGATTCCGGCCCCTGATCGTCAGAAATGACCATCATGCCTGGGGTCAGGGTATAGGTTTTGCCGTCCAGCGCCGCCATCACCTCGCCACCCATGGCCGCGTGAATGCGCAAGTCGCCCTGCACGCGTGCCATGTCGAACACATGCAATGGCCGGTTCAGCGCGAAGGTGAAGAAGTTGGTGATATCCACCAGTGTCGAAATCGGGCGCAACCCGATGGCCTTGAGCCGTGCCTGCATCCATGCGGGGGACGGGCCGTTTTTGACGCCACGAATGACGCGTCCGGCGAAATGCGGGCAGCCTTTGACCTTGAGCGCATCGTCGATCCGCACCCCGATGGGTGATGCAAATGTGCCTGCCACAGGCACAATATCCAATGGCTTCATCACACCCAATCCGCGCGCGGCAAGGTCACGCGCGATGCCACGCACACCCAGCGCATCCGGGCGGTTTGGGGTGACCTTGACCCAGATCATCGGGTCATTGATGCCGCGATAGTCGATGAACCGCATCCCCAAGGGCGCGTCTTCGGCCAAGTCGATAATCCCGTCATGATCGTCCGACAGCATCAACTCGCGTTCCGAACACAACATGCCGTTCGATACGACACCGCGAATGACGCCTGCCTTCAAATCCACCCCTGTGCCCGGCACATGCGTGCCCACGGGCGCAAAGACGCCCACCAGCCCTGTGCGCGCATTGGGGGCACCGCACACGACCTGCACCTCCTCCATGCGCCCATCCGGCCCATCAGGGTAGGTGGCCACGCGGCACAGGCGAAGGCGGTCGGCATTGGGGTGCGGCACCGCCTCGATCACGCGGGCAATGCGGAAGGCGCCAAGGGAATCAGACGGGTTTTCAACGCCTTCCACCTCCAGCCCCAGATCGGTCAGGGCATAGAGGATGTCCGCCAAGGGAGCCTTGGTGTCGAGGTGGTCGTGCAGCCAGGACAGCGTGAACTTCATCGGAAACCCTTGGGATTGCGTGCGTTATGCGATTTAGCGCAAAGGATTGCCGAAAGGAAGCGCGGGCTTGCGCGGTTTCCAGCCGGGAAACGGCTTGTCGCACAAACGGGGCGGTGACCGCCTTAATTGAATACGAATTCTGCGGTAAAACAAGCGGATGGACCCGATGCTCAACATACCAAAAGATCGCAAACGCCTGCCTGTGCTGAGGTTGTGCCTGCTTATGGGGTTGACGGCCCTGCTGTTCCTCATGATCTCTGGCAGTTTTGGGTCAGCTTTTGACATTTTGTATGCGCCTGTCGGTGACTGATCACGGGGGCTTTGTGATAGCCGGACTGCCTTCATGATGCGCATCCAGCCATGGCAGGGCGCGGGTGCGTAGGATGGTCATCGGCAGGTCTTGGGCGGCAGCATCCGCAGTGACATCCAGATAGGCGATGCGGCCAGGTTCCGCTGCATGGGCATCGTCGGGCTGGTAAAACTGGCCCAGATGCACATCATCGCCGCTGGCCCAGACGCCGGAACTGGCCGCTTCGCCATTGGGCAGGATAAAACGCAGGTTGATGGTGGCGTACCAGCCATACTGGCTGCGTTGCAGGTTGATGATGGTGCGGCCGTGGCTGGTGCTGCGTGACCATGTACTGCCTTTGCGGGCATAGCCAAATGGTGTGGCAATGACGTCGATGGCGGTACAGATCAAGGCAACGGCGGCCTCACGCTTGGCGGGAAAATCGGGATCATTGGCGGCGATGTGGATGCGGTGGGCATCGTCCTCGCTGGGCATGTCTTGGGCTGCATCACTGGGGGTTGCGGGGGGTTTGAACCAATCAGGAAGCGGCATGTGAGGATCCCTGCAAGCGTGCCTTGCACAGCCACCCTAGGCAACCAGTCACGGATCGGCAACCCGCCCTACATGGCTTGAAAATCACGCATCAGCCGGAACCGTTCACAGACCAGTTCCATATCCGCCGTCCAGCCACCATTGCGCGCAAAGAAGGCGCGGTGATCGGTTTGCCAGCCGGACAGGTGGTCATTCTCGCCCTCGGCCAAGGCGAATGCGGCATCGACGTCGCAAAAGCGGCGGATGGTGACTTCCACGGTTTCGATCAGCAGCACGGGCGTGCCATCCCAGTTGAGTGCAATGTCTTGCCGCCCGACGACGGGCATCGGCTCGCCAGTTGTGAAGTCTCGCAAGGCCCCACAGGTGGCCGACTTGCGCCCGGCGCGGACGAGGGCGATCAGATGGGCGCAAAGAGCGGGGGTATCGCCGAAGGTGAAGGTGATGGGGTCGGTCAATTATGCATCCTCCCGGACACCGTAGGGTGCGTGACGTCACGCATCCCACATCGCCGCCGAAATTAAAAACTTATCCCAAGTTTTTCGGACAGCTTCTGCTTCATCAATGCAATCGCGATTTCTTTCATCATCCCCAGAGTTACACCGCCAACAGTTGCAGCTCCGTCTTTTGTTTTCCTCCAAATTCCGTCATCACGAATAGCATCCAAGTAGTCGTGACCTTGCGAGGTCATGCGAAAAACGCCGTCATTGATTTCCACCATCAGTCCCGCATCACATGACAACTGCGCGTGATATTGCAGTTTAGAGTCTTCGAGGCTCATGCTCAGAAAAAGTGGAGCATCAAACATCGTTTCGTCGCTATTTTCTAGGTTGAGCATGATTTGCCGAAGATAGTCATCATCCCGTTTCATGCACTCAACCCCCCCGCCAGTTCCGGCATGTCCAAAGCCGCGAAGCCGTAGTGCCTTAACCACCTCAAATCGCTCTCGAAAAAGGCGCGCA
>JANNBG010000431.1:0-2837 GCA_031385205.1 Rhodobacterales bacterium | reverse complement strand
TGCGCGCGATCATTGCGACGCTGGTGTGATTTCAAAAGATTTTTCGACCTGCCCGCAGACGTGACCCGGTGCCTTGCCGTGCGGGCAAAGTGGCCCAGGATCAGGCCAGGGGCGGCGTGACCAAGTTAAACGTGTTGCGCGCCGTTGACCTCTATTTCTGCGCCCGAGATATAGCTTGACTGGTCCGAGCATAAAAACCAGATCACATCCGCCACCTCGCGCGGTTGGCCCAACCGCTGCATCGGCAGTTTCTCGACGATTTTATCGGTGCCCGGTGACAGGATTGCGGTTTCCACCTCGCCCGGGGCAATCGCGTTCACCCGCACGCCAAGGGGGCCGAAATCATGCGCCATCTCACGCGTCAGGGCGGCCAGTGCTGCCTTTGACGTGGCATAGGCCGCCCCCGCAAACGGATGCACCCGTGACCCGGCAATCGACGTGACATTGACGATGGAGCCTTTCGTGGCCGCCAGTTCATCCTGCAACCCCCGCGCCAGCACCACAGGCGCAAAGAAATTGACGTGGAACACCTGCCCCCAGGTGCGCAAATCCGTGTTCAGCGTCGTCAACCGCCCGCCCCCCGGTGCCTTTGGACTGATGCCTGCGTTATTGACCAAAGCATGCAGCCGCCCGTTGATTTTCGACTTGATCGTCTCGATCGCCTCAATGGTCTTTTTCGGATCAGCCAGATCAATCTCGATATGGTTTTCCTCGCCCCCCGGCCATGGGCAGCGCGGATCGAACGGTTGGCGCGAACAGGTCAGCACGCGCCAGCCTTCCGCCCCAAAGCGTTTCACCGTGGCATGGCCGATGCCCCGGCTGGCCCCTGTCAGCACCAATGTTTTCTGTTCTTCCATGCGCCAAACCTTACCCTTACCGTCAGGATTGGCAAGCGCGTGCAAAGCCGCTATCTCCGCCAGTGGAGGCCCCGATGAGAAAGCAGACCATGACAGACAGTTTTGCAACCGCCCGCGTGCTGTCCGAAGCCCTGCCCTATATGCAGCGCTATTCCGATGCCGTGGTCGTGGTCAAATTCGGTGGCAACGCCATGGGCGATGATGCCGCAATGGCCGAATTCGCCCGTGATATCGTGCTGATGCGGCAGGTGGGCGTGAACCCTGTGGTCGTGCATGGCGGCGGGCCGATGATCAACGAAATGCTAGCCAAACTGGGCATCAAATCGGAATTTGTGCGGGGAAAACGGGTCACAGACAAGGCCACGGTCGAAGTGGTGGAAATGATCCTGTCAGGTCTGGTCAACAAGCGCATCGTGCAGGCGATCAACGATCAGGGTGGCCGCGCGGTGGGGATTTCGGGCAAGGATGACGACCTGATGGTCGCTGTGGCCGATGACCCGGAACTGGGCTTTGTGGGCCGCCCGGTGGAAATGAATGTGCAGGTTCTGCGTGATCTTTACATGGCTGGCATCATTCCCGTCGTTGCCCCGGTGGCGACAGGGATGGAGGATAACGAGACGTTCAACGTGAATGGTGACACGGCAGCCGGGGCGATTGCGGGCGCGCTGAAGGCGGACCGATTGCTGTTGCTGACGGATGTAGCGGGCGTGAAAAACGCGGCAGGTGAAGTGATGACGCAGATCACGCCTGAGGAAGTGCGGGCGATGATCGACAGCGGTGCCATCAGCGGCGGGATGATCCCAAAGACAGAAACGGCGCTGGCGGCCCTTGCCGAAGGGGTGAGGGCGGTGACGATCCTTGACGGGCGCATCCCGAATGCGTGCTTGCTGGAGCTGTTCACAGACCACGGTGCCGGTTCACAAATCCGGTCAACCGAGCCACGGGTCAAGCCGCGCGTGCGGCGCTAGTATTCGGCAACGGCCTCGCCTAGGATATCGCCATGCAGAACGAAACAACTATCCGGCTGGGCGTCTTTCTAGGCCTTTTCACGCTGTTCGCAGCACTGGAATGGGTGGCCCCACGGCGCGCACGGCGGCATGGGTTGCCGCGGTTGGCCACCAATGCGGCGATCATGGTGCTGGGGGCGGTTTTGTTGCGGGTTTTGGCACTGGCCTTGCCGTTGCTCGCCGTGGGGGCGGCGCTGGATGCAGAGCGCATGGGGTGGGGGGTGTTCAATCTGCTGGGGTGGAACCCGTGGGTCGAGGGGCTGCTGGCCATCCTGATCCTCGATTTGGCGATCTGGACGCAGCATTGGGTGACGCATAAGGTGCCCTTGTTCTGGCGGTTTCACCGGGTGCATCATGCCGATGGGGATTTTGATGTGACCACGGCCATCCGCTTTCATCCCATTGAAATCGCAGCCTCCATGCTGTTGAAAATCGCACTTGTCTATCTGATCGGCCCCTCCGCCGTGGCCGTCATCATCTTTGAAGTCCTGCTGAACGGCACCGCCCTGTTCAATCATGCCAACATCGCCCTGCCCCAATGGGCCGACCGCATCACGCGCAAGCTGCTGGTGACACCGGATATGCACCGCGTGCATCACTCGGTGGACCGCATCGAACATAACAGCAATTTCGGCTTTGCCTTGTCGATCTGGGACCGCATCTTTCGCACCTATCGCGCGCAACCTTTGGAAGGACATGACAACATGACCATCGGCCTTGATTGGCAAGACGACCGCCCCTCGCGTTTGGGGTGGAGCCTGTTGCTGCCTTTCAGGCGCATCTGATGCTGGATCAGATTGAAGCGATGCTGCAGCCTCATGCTCTGACCATCCTTGGCGGGTTTCATGCGCAAGCCGATGATGCCTTGCCTACTGGCACGCAGACCCTGCTGATGGTCGGCCCGGCGGAAGGGTTCTGGGCGCATATCACCGCACAGCCCGAATGGGGTGAGGCGGACCCGGTGGACCGCTGG
>JANNBG010000422.1:0-6476 GCA_031385205.1 Rhodobacterales bacterium | reverse complement strand
ACGCGACCATCATTGGCCAGCGCCGGGGCGGCTATTGCGGCGCAGGTGGTGGCAGGGGCATCGCGCGACACATCAGGATATGCCCCGCAGGCGGCCGTAGGATGGGCAATTCTGCCCATCCCACCGGCACAATCCCATCATGGCACCGGGCAGGGGTTGGCCTCGGTTGGCAGGCATACCGGTGCCGTCACTGCGGGTGCTGTGACAGCCGGGGCTGCGGCCACGGGTGCGGGCACGACGGGGGCCGGAGCCGCAACAAGCGGCGCTGGCGTCACAACCACCGGTGTGGGTGTCACGACGGCGGCGGGCGCGGGGGTGACAACGGCTGGGGGCACGGTGGCCATCAGTTCCGCATCCAGCGGTGGCGGGGCGGGCAGCGCGGGCATCACGGGTTCCACCATGGCCGGGGCTGCGGCCACCGCTGCCGCCTTGCGCGGCTTGTCTTTCTTCGGCTGCGGCGGCGGCAGGGTCAGCGAGGTGGGCATCGTGCCATCACGGTTCATCACGATGACCTTGGCGCCATCCGGCACGCGGCTGTACAGATCCATCACATCCTGATTGATCATGCGGATGCAGCCCGACGAGGCATTGGAGCCGATGGATTTCCATTCCGGTGTGCCGTGGATGCGATAGCCGTAATCGACGCCATTCGTGGTCAGATACAGCGCGCGTGCGCCCAGCGGGTTGGTCGGGCCACCCGGCTGGCCTTCGGCATATTGTTCCAGTTCCGGCTTGCGCTCGATCATCTCGGGCGGCGGGGTCCATGTTGGCCAGGGCTTGCGTTCGGTGATGTTGGCCACGCCTGACCATTCAAAGCCTGCGCGCCCGACAGCGATGCCATAGCGCACGGCCTGATTGTTGCCGGTGATGAAATACAAATGCCGCTCGGCCGGGTTGATGATGATGGTGCCGGGCACTTCTTCTGACGGGAAATCGACGACCTGACGGCGCAGCGGTTCGGCCAGCTGGTCAAGCGGGATTTCGGGCACCGCAAACGCACCGTCATTGGTGGCAAGATAGGCGGTTTCGGTGGCAATGGGTGCGGCGGGCGCAACAACGGGGCCCGCACCAACGGGGGAAAGGGGTGCCGGGCCAGTCACGCAGGCAGACAACACTGTCAGCGCGGCAAAGGCCGCCACTTTTGAAAAACCAGTCACACGCATCACGCATAAACCCCTTTTGGACTGGGGCAGGCCTACCCCAAGTCACATCGCTTCGCAAACCGTAACGGATGCGCATGGCGGCGTCAAAGCCCTGCATGCGGTGTTCACAGGTGCGTGTGACCCAAAGTCGCCGATCATGTGACGCGATTGCGGGTCATGTAAGCCGGATTTTCCCACAGATTGTTGGTCATAACATCGGACAGGATGGCAATGGCGCGGGCGACATCGGCGGGGCCAATGAACAAAGGGGTAAAGCCGAAACGCAGGATATCAGGGGTGCGGAAGTCACCGATGACGCCACGCGCGATCATGGCTTGCATGATGGCATAGCCTTGGGCATGGCGGAAACTGACCTGGCTGCCGCGCATGGCATGGTCACGCGGGGTGGCGAGGGTGAGGGTGGGGCAGGTGGCCTCGACGCCTGCGATGAACTGATCGGTAAGGGCGAGGGAGGCTGCGCGGACATCCTGAATGGTGGTCATGTCCCAGATATCCAATGCGGATTCGAGGGCGGCGAGCTGCAACACAGGGGGGGTGCCGACGCGCATGCGTTCTATCCCGCGACCGGGGCGGTAGTCGGTATCAAAGGCAAAGGGTTCGGCATGGCCGAGCCAGCCGGACAGGGCAGGGCGGGCGACATCGGCATGGCGTGGGGCGACGTAGATGAAGGCGGGGCCACCGGGGCCGGAATTGAGGTATTTATAGGTGCAGCCGACGGCGAAATCGGCCTGGCATTGGGCCAAATGCACGGGAAGGGCACCTGCGCTATGGGCGAGATCCCAAACGGTAAGGGCACCGTGGTGCTGGGCCAATGCGGTCAGGCTGGCCATGTCATGCTTCCGCCCGGTGCGGTAATCCACCTCGGTCAGCAGGGTGACGGCGACGGTTTCGTCGATATGGTCAGCGACATCTTCGGGGGCGACGGTTTTCAGGGTGTAGCCGTTGCCAAGCGTGCGGCAGAGGCCTTCGGCCATATAAAGATCAGAGGGGAAGTTGCCGGTATCAGACAGGATGACGCGGCGGGTGGGGTTCATTTCCAAGGCACTGGCGAGGGCCTGATAGACCTTGATGGACAGCGTGTCGCCCATGGTGACGGTACCTGCCTCCGCGCCAATGAGTTTCGCAATGCGGTTGCCGATGGCAGCAGGCTGGTCCATCCATCCGGCCTTGTTCCAGCCGGTGATCAGCAGATTGCCCCATTCCTGTTCCACGGTTTGTGCGACGCGTGCAGCGGCGGCGCGTGGTAGTGGGCCAAGGGAATTGCCATCCAAGTAGGTCATACCTTCGGGCAGGTGGAACATGGCGCGGGTGGCGGTAAAGTTGGTGGTCATTGGTGGCTCTCCCCTTGGTGGGGCAGCAGTGGCGTGTCGGGCATAACGGGTCAAGGGGTTGTCAGAGGTTGCTTTGGGGTAGAAGCTGTAAAGATGGAAAACACATTGCTTTTACGCCTGATGCGGCAAGCGGAAAGCCCGCCGACATGGTTGCTGCTGTGTCTGGCGCTGGCATGGGTGCAGGCGCGCTTTCTGCCTTTGTGGGACGCGGGCCGCCCGGGCGAAGTGGTGGGCTGGGCGCTGATCGTGGTGGCGGTTGTGCTGATGGTGTGGTCAGTGCGCGAATTCCGGCGGCACCACACGACGATTATCCCGCGTGAAGTGCCTTCGGCGATGATTGATACTGGCCCCTACCAATACAGCCGCAACCCGATTTACCTTGCCGATGCAGGTTTTCTGGCGGGTGTTGTGCTGATCTGGGATGCAGGGGGGGTGCTGGTTGTCGTGGCCTTTGTCGCCGTCATCACACGGCGGTTCATCCGGGGTGAAGAGGCGGGCCTGCGGGCCATGTTTGGCGCGAGATATGAGGCCTATGCCGCGCGGGTGCGGCGCTGGGTGTGACTAACCGCCCGCCCGCGTGCGCGTTTTTGCCGTTGCGCCCGGGCCAGCGCGGATGGCGATCTGATCGGGGGGCAGGTCCACACCGCCCGCATTGCGGATGCCAAGACGCTGGATGGGGTGGCCTGTCGCCTTGTCGTGGACGGTGACGGGCGGGCCGATATCGGCGTTCAGCCAATCATCGCCCCCTTGCACGGGCGCCGCAATCGCCGGAAACAGGGCGGACGAAGGCAGCGATGGCGGCGTGGTGGCCCTGAAACTTCACGGTGATGATCCATGTGCATTTCGACGCAGTCATACCGGTGCCGGGGGGGGTCGGACGGGTGCCCTGCCAGAATGACGTGATGCAGGTGATGACGCTGCGCTGGGGGCGGATCGCATCAATCCTGACGATCGAGGATACGCAACGCTGTGCGCGTCTCCTGCCCGACCTTGCAGCAGCGGGAATTGCCGAGGCTGTGGCAGCGCCGATTGCGGATGCGGCCTAAGGCAGGGCCGGGGCAGAAAAGATGCCTGCACCGCTTGTGAAACATTCTTGCGCGGTGTTACCTGTGGGTGGCCAGCAAGCACGGGGGCATGGGTGTCGTGAAAATCGGGGCGTTAACAGAAATCTTTGCGGGCGAATCCCGCGTGGCGATGACGCCGGAGTCGGCATTGCAGTTGGTCAAGCTGGGGCATGTGTGCAGCATTCAGTCGGGAGCCGGGGCCAAGGCCGGGTTTTCGGATGCGGTCTATGCGGCGGCGGGGGTGACGGTGTTGCCGGACGCCAAGGCGGTGCTGGCGGCGGCGGATGTGATCGTGAAGGTGCGCGGGCCGGAGATGGCGGAGGCAAAGGCGCTGCGCCGCGGCCAGACGCTGATCTCATTCTTCTGGCCCGCACAGAATGCAGACTTGCTGGAAGCGGTGAACAAGCAGGGTGCGACGGTGATTGCCATGGATATGGTGCCGCGCATCAGCCGGGCGCAAAAGATGGATGCGCTGTCATCCATGGCCAATATCGCGGGTTACCGGGCAGTGATCGAGGCAGGGTCCAATTTCGGGCGGTTCTTCACGGGGCAGGTGACGGCGGCGGGCAAGGTGCCACCGGCAAAGGTTTTGGTGAT
The DNA here is from genome assembly GCA_031385205.1 of Rhodobacterales bacterium. Taxonomy (GTDB): domain Bacteria; phylum Pseudomonadota; class Alphaproteobacteria; order Rhodobacterales; family Rhodobacteraceae; genus JAAFHS01. The sequence continues at coordinate 2,321 of JANNBG010000422.1, read as the reverse complement.
TGGGGCAGGCGTGGCGGGTCTGGCAGCGATCGGGACGGCAACGTCCTTGGGTGCGGTGACCATGGCGTTCGATGTGCGGCCCGAGGTGGCAGAGCAGATCGAATCGATGGGCGCGTCCTTTGTGTATCTGGAATTTGAGGCAGCACAGGATGGCGCGGCAACGGGGGGCTATGCGGCCCCGTCGTCACCGGAGTTCCGGGAGAAACAGCTGGCGAAGTTCCGCGAGCTTGCGCCGGACGTTGATATCGTGATCACGACGGCGCTTATTCCGGGGCGGCCTGCGCCAAAGTTGTGGACGGCGGATATGGTGGCCTTGATGAAGCCCGGTTCCGTGATCGTGGACCTTGCGGCAGAACGTGGCGGCAACTGTGATCTGACGGTGCCGGATGAAAAGATCGTCAGCGATAATGGTGTGACGGTTGTGGGGTATACGGATTACCCATCCCGGATGGCCGCACAGGCATCGACGCTTTATTCCAACAATATCCGACACATGGTGAGCGATCTTACACCAAAGAAAGACGGTGTGATCGTCCAGAATATGGAGGATGACGTGATCCGGGGGGCGACGGTCACGCATGACGGGGCCATTACCTTCCCGCCACCACCACCGAAAATCGCGGCGATTGCGGTGGCGAAACCAAAGCCGAAGGCGGTGGAACTGACGCCGGTAGAACGCCGGGCAAAGGAAGTGGCGCTGTTCAAGGCGGAAACCACCAATCAGGTGATGCTTTTGGTCGTGGGCGGGTCAGTCCTGTGGTTTATCGGCGGTTTTGCCCCGGCCAGTTTCATGGCGCATTTCATCGTGTTCGTGCTGGCCTGTTTCATCGGGTTCTCGGTGATCTGGAATGTCAGCCATAGCCTGCACACGCCACTGATGGCCGTGACCAACGCCATTTCGGGCATCATCGTGTTGGGTGCTTTGCTGCAGATCGGGTCGGGGAACTGGCTGGTGGTCATCCTTGCCGCATTGTCGGTTCTGATTGCGTCGATCAATATCGTGGGTGGTTTTCTGGTGACACGCCGGATGCTTGCCATGTTCCAGAAATCCTGAGGGGCCGCAGATGTTGAGCATTGGAATTGTCGGGGCCGCTTATGTTACTGCCGCTGTGTTGTTCATCTTGTCACTGGGTGGCCTGAGCGGGCAGGAAAGCGCAAAGCGCGCCGTTTGGTACGGGATCGCGGGCATGGCATTGGCGGTGTTCGCGACGATCTTTGGGCCGGATGTGGCGAACCTTTGGGTGATCGTGGCCATGGTGGCTATCGGTGCGGTGATCGGCACTGTGGTCGCACAACGCGTGCAGATGACGGAAATGCCGCAGCTGGTGGCGGCGCTGCATTCGTTTGTGGGTCTGGCAGCGGTCTTCATCGGGTTTAACGCGGATATCGAACTGGCGCGCGTGACAGCGATGGACGCGGCCGGCAAGGCGGCCTTGGCGGGCTTTGCGGCGGTGCTGGCGCATAAGACGGGCGTGGAAATCACCATCCTGAAGGCGGAAGTATTCCTGGGCGTGTTCATCGGGGCGGTGACGTTTACCGGGTCTGTGGTGGCGTTTGGCAAGCTGGCGGGGCGCGTTGACGGCAAGGCGGTCAAGCTGCCGGGTGGGCATCTGCTGAACGCAGGCGCGGCGTTGGGGTCTTTGATCCTGCTGGTGCTATACATGAACGGTGCCGGGATTTGGGCGTTGATCGGGATGACGTTGCTGGCGTTTTTCATCGGGTATCATCTGATCATGGGCATTGGCGGCGCGGATATGCCGGTGGTGGTGAGCATGTTGAACAGCTATTCGGGGTGGGCGGCGGCGGCGATTGGCTTTACGCTTTCCAATGATCTGCTGATCGTGACGGGGGCCTTGGTGGGGTCTTCGGGGGCGATCCTGTCCTACATCATGTGCAAGGCGATGAACCGCAGTTTCATTTCGGTGATCCTTGGGGGCTTTGGCAATACCACGGGGCCTGCGATGGAAATTGCGGGTGAACAGGTGGCGATTGATGCCGAAGGCGTGGCAGCGGCGTTGAATGATGCGGATAGCATTATCATCATTCCGGGATATGGCATGGCGGTGGCGCAGGCGCAGCAATCGGTCAGTGAGTTGACGCGCAAGTTAAGGGCGGCGGGCAAAACGGTGCGCTTTGCCATTCACCCGGTGGCGGGGCGTCTGCCGGGGCATATGAACGTGTTGCTGGCCGAGGCGCGGGTGCCTTACGACATCGTGATGGAAATGGACGAGATCAACGCGGATTTCCCGACAACGGATGTGGCGATTGTGATCGGGTCAAATGACATCGTGAACCCGGCGGCGCAGGAAGACCCGAATTCA
>JANNBG010000420.1:0-2543 GCA_031385205.1 Rhodobacterales bacterium | reverse complement strand
CTGCCGCAAAAGGAGGAGGATGTGGCGCGGTTGCGGGCGTTGCAGGAACCGTTGCATGCGACCTTCATTGACCATGTGAAACGCAGGCGTGGGGGCAGGTTGAGTGCGACGGCAGATCTGTTCAACGCGGATATCTGGGTGGGGCAGGGGGCGGTGGATGTGGGGCTGGTGGACGGTGTGGCGCATCTGAAGCCGAAGATGCATGCGCTGTTTGGCGATAAGGTGCGGCTGGTGCCGTATGGGCAAAAGCGGAGTTTGGCGCAGCGGTTTGGGCTTTCAGTCGCGGATATGGCCTTGGGGCAAATCGAGGATCGCGCGGCCTGGGCGCGGTACGGGCTGTAAGATGGTCAAGGTTGTGATCCTGTTTCTCTGCGTGATGGCGGTGATCGGCATGGTGGGGCGTGCGCTGTTTCCGGGCGCGGGGCGCACCGATTTTTCTGCGAAAAATCAGGGCAAAGGTGCAAAGTTTTGTGCAGATTGCGGGCGGCCACGGATTGGGCACGGGCCATGTGGGTGTAAGGGATAGGCGATGCGGGCGTTGGTAACGGGGGCGGGGAAACGGTTGGGCCGGGCGATGGCGCTGTATCTGGCACAGCGCGGCTATGACGTGGCGGTGCATTACGCGACTTCGCAGGTGGAGGCGGAGGCGGTGGTGGCCGAGATTGCGGCGCTGGGGCGGCGGGCGGTGGCGGTGCAGGCGGATTTGCTGGATGAGGCGCAGACAGAGACTTTGGTGGCACGGGCTGCTGCGGGGCTGGGCGGGGCGTTGACGGTGCTGGTGAACAACGCGTCAATTTTTGAATACGATACTGTTCGCACGGGCACGCGGACCAGTTGGGACCGGGCGATGGAAAGCAACCTGCGTGCGCCGTTTGTGTTGACCCAAGGCTTTGCGGCGCAAGCACCGAAGGCGGTGCCAGATGCACAGGGGGAAATGTGGGCGCAGGCCATGGTGTTGAACATGATCGACCAGAGGGTTGCCAAGCTGACGCCGGAATTTGCGAGTTATACGATTGCCAAGATGGGCCTGTGGGCCATGACGCGGACGGCGGCGCAAGGGTTGGCACCCGACATCCGGGTCAACGCCATCGGCCCCGGCCCAACCCTGCAAGGCGCGCGGCAAACGGCGGAACATTTCGCCAAACAGCGCGCGGCGACGATTTTGCAGCGGGGGGCGGATGCAGGCGAAGTCTGCGCGGCGCTTGGATATTTTCTGGACGCACGGTCCGTGACGGGGCAGATTCTGCTGGTGGACGGTGGCCAGCATCTGGCGTGGGAAACGCCGGACATCCTTGGGGTTGAATAATTCAAGGAATCTGAGAATGAAGTTGTCCACCATTGACGCTACGTTCACAAATCTGTCAAGAAAACCCGTGTGTTATCAGGGATTTGGCGAGCGCACAAAATTCTTATGTGCTAAATCAAAGACTTAACAAAACGCCTAAAAATTAGGCATCGGTGGAAATGCCCCGAAAAACAAGGGGAAATGGCGGCTCGCTGAAAGTTTCCCCCCGACTTATCCACAGAAACGGTGGATGCCTTTTTGCTTGCCCCCGGCTATCTGTCATTGCAGCGCGCAAAGGAATCGCACGGTGAATGATACTGCCCCAAAGACCGGACATGACCTGATTCAGGATTATCTGAAGACGTTGGACGCATCGCCCGGCGTTTACCGGATGCTGAACGAACATTCAGAGGTTTTGTATGTGGGCAAGGCGCGCAACCTGAAGGCACGGGTGTCGAACTATGCGCGCCCCAGCGGGCATTCGGGGCGGATCGCGCGGATGATCGTTGAGACACACAGCATGATGTTTCTGACGACGCGGACGGAGACGGAGGCGCTGCTGCTGGAGCAGAACCTGATCAAGCAGTTGAAGCCGCGCTACAATGTGCTGCTGCGGGATGACAAAAGCTTTCCGAATATCCTGATTGCGAAGGATCATGATTTCCCAGCGATCAAGAAGCACCGGGGGAAGAAGTCAGAGAAGGGGTCATACTTCGGGCCGTTTGCATCTGCGGGGGCGGTGAACCGGACGCTGAACCAGTTGCAGAAGGTGTTCCTGCTGCGCAACTGCACGGATGCGATGTTCGAAAGCCGCACGCGGCCCTGTCTGCAGTACCAGATCAAACGCTGTGCGGCCCCTTGCGTGGGCAAGGTGGACTCTGCGGGTTACGGCAATTTGGTGGGGGATGCGGAGCGATTTTTGCAGGGCAAGACGACGACGGTGCAGGCGAACCTTGCGACAGAGATGAACACGGCGTCGGCGGCGATGGAGTTTGAACGGGCGGCGGCGCTGCGTGACCGGATACGGGCGCTGACGCAGGTGCAACAATCGCAGGGCATCAACCCGGCGGGGGTAACCGAGGCGGATGTAGTGGCGCTGCATCTGGAACAGGGGCAGGCCTGTGTGCAGGTGTTCTTCATCCGAGCCAATCAAAGTTGGGGCAATCGTGATTTCTATCCGCGCACAGGGGCGGGGGCGGAGGAGGGTGAGATCCTCGAAGCATTCGTCGCGCAGTTTTATGATGATAAGGAGCCGCCA
>JANNBG010000362.1:0-2032 GCA_031385205.1 Rhodobacterales bacterium | reverse complement strand
CGCCATCGCCGTCGCCGTCGCCATCGCCGCCAGGAACGGTTTCTTCACCGCCCGGCACCGTAGATTCGCCATTGCCACCGACGGCACCCACCAAAACACCGGCACCCAGAACACCGGCACCGATTGCACCCGCACTCCCTGCGCCCAACAGACCCGGCAAGAACGCTGCCATTCCCGCTGGCTCATCTGACACCATCACGGCAGATGCAAAGTCATCGCTGTTCATGAACCGCAGATCGTCCAGCGTGCTGAACTTTTCCATCGCCTCGCTTGGCCCATAGCTGGCAAACTGCACACCATCGCCGGATCCGCTCAACGACACCGCCTCGATGTTGCCATCCGCACTCAGGTACAGCTGGTTTGCATCGCCATCACCGTAATACCCGGCCAGCGTGATCTTGCTGCCATCCGCCAGTGTGATGACCAGATCATCGCCCGATTGCTCGTAAGATACGATGCTCGCCCGCGACAGGTTCAGCGAAATCTCTTCGCCCGCCCCGATCTGGATGAAGTTTCCGGCAGCGTCGCCGCCAACAGTGCCGCGCACCAAACCGCCCGCAGAATCGCGAACGGCGAATTCAATCGCCTGAACCATAGTAACTACTCCGCCTCGAGCGCCGGCATTCTTCACCGGCTTTGTGTCAGCCCATTTTTGGGCCATTACCCTGATGAATATCTGTTTTTTCGAAACAATGCTAGGGGTAGCTTCGGGGCCAGCCGCATTTTGGCGCGTTTTCCCCCTCAATTTGGCCACAGTTGCATTTGGGCCAGTAAGGGCGGATCAGCCTACCACGCACCAATACCACCATCTGTTGTGCCCTATGGTCATCCAATTGCCCATATCTTCGATCAGACTGCCGTTCTCCAAATGCGGTCGAAATACCACGACAGGGGCCATTTTGCGACTCCTCTGGTTGTAGAGGATCATTGGCAGGCAAGGCGCAGCTACCATACCTCGTATGTCCCAAACCACTTCTTGTGCTTTACAGACGCCGTTTTCCATCCTTTCATGGTGATATGTCCGGTCAAACCGCCCCCCTCCTGTCGACGCTGCTGTCATGGATCGACCTTGGCCGCCTGAACCCCGGTGATCTGATCGAAGAAGCGCCGCTGGTCGCCGAATTCGGCATTTCCCGCACGCCGGTGCGCGAGGCGCTGTTGCAACTGGAGGCGATGGGCCTGATCCGCCGCCTGCCGCGCAAAGGGGCCGTCGTGTTCCGCCCGACGCTGGAGGAGTTTCTGGCGATTTTGGAAGTGCATGCAAGGCTAGAGGCGCAAGCAGCGGGGCTTGCCGCACGGCGGCTGTCGAAATCAGGTGCATTGGCATTGGAGGCGACAGTGCAGGCCTGCGAGGCCCACGCAAAGCGCGGCGATGCCGACCCGGATGGGTATTACCAGCTGAACCTTGCCTTTCATGCCACGGTTGCTGATGCGGCAGGCAACCCGTTCCTGACTGACATGATAAAGACCAACGCCCGCAAACTGCTCGCCTATTATCGCGCGCGGTATCGTTATGCCGGGTCCATCGCCGCATCGGCGCGCGAACATCGGCAGTTGGCCAGCCTTATCACGGCACATGACACAACAGGGGCCGAAGCGCTGATGCAGCGGCATGTGCAGTTCGATCAGGTCACCGCGATGGATTTGCTGGCCGCTTTGGCGTGATCTTCAAAGAACGCCACGATCTGCTGTACTGACGCCGAAGTGTCAGCAAACCCCCTAAGGTCGTCGCGGGCCTGTGCAATGACCGATGCAGGCAAGTCATGTGCCAGATGCTCCACCAGACCCACAATGAATCCATGGGTCATTTCGGGGTGGTATTGCGTGGTCAGCACATGGTCCCCCATTGCAAAACCCGCCACCGGGCAATGCGTGGAATGCGCAACCACGCGTGCGCCTGTGGGCAATACCGTGACTTGCTCCGTATGTGCTGCATATTGCCTGGTCACCAAACCCCTGTCGTCGGTCATTTCAGCCAATCCCAGTTTCCAGCCTTGCGGGTTCTTCCCCACCACGCCCCCCAACGCCTGCG
>JANNBG010000352.1:0-2086 GCA_031385205.1 Rhodobacterales bacterium | reverse complement strand
TGCGACATCAGTGGTTACTTAGCCCAACATCGCTTGCCAGCGCGAAATCTGCGCGCGCACCTGTACAGGCGCCGTTCCGCCATAGGATATGCGGCTGTTCACGGAATTCTGCACGCCAAGCACGGTAAAGACATCTTCTGTAATGCCTGCATGCACCGATTGCATCTGCGCCAGCGTCAGGTCCGGCAGATCGCAGCCCGCTTTCTCGGCCATCGCCACCAATGTGCCCGTCACATGATGCGCGTCGCGGAATGGCAAACCCAACGCCCGCACCAGCCAATCGGCAAGGTCTGTGGCGGTGGAAAACCCGGTGGCGGCAGCTGCGGCCAGCACATCACGGTTGGCCGTCATGTCACCCACCATGCCGGTCATCGCGGCCAAGGCCAGCATCAGGGTATCGGCGGCGTCGAACACCTGTTCTTTATCCTCTTGCATGTCCTTGGAATAGGTCAGGGGCAGGCCTTTCATGATGGTGAACAAGGCCACCGTGGCCCCCATGATGCGGCCCAGTTTGGCGCGCAATAACTCCGCCGCATCGGGATTTTTCTTTTGCGGCATGATGGAGGAGCCTGTGGTCCAGCGATCCGACAGACGCACGAAACGGAATTGTGCTGTGGACCAGATCACCAGCTCTTCGGCAAAGCGGCTCAGATGCATGGCGCAGATGGATGATGCCGACAGGAATTCCAGCGCGAAATCGCGGTCACTGACGGAATCGAGCGAGTTGGCGGTGGGGCGGTCAAAGCCCAAAGCCTCAGCCGTCATATGGCGGTCGATAGGGAAGGACGTGCCTGCGAGGGCGGCGGCCCCCAAGGGGCATTCGTTCATGCGCCGCCGCGCATCCTCGAACCGCGATTTATCCCGCGCCAGCATCTCGACATAGGCCAGCATGTGATGCCCCCATGTCACCGGTTGCGCCACCTGCAGATGCGTGAACCCCGGCATGACCCAATCGGCCCCGGCATCCGCCTGCGCCAGAAACGCCCGCATCAGGGCGGTGATCCCGGTGATCGCTGCATCGCATTGGTCACGCACCCACAGGCGGAAATCCACGGCGACCTGATCGTTGCGCGACCGCGCCGTATGCAACCGGCCCGCAGGCGCACCGATGATATCGCGCAGCCGCGCCTCCACATTCATGTGGATGTCTTCCAGATCGGTGCGAAACTGGAACTTTCCGCCTTCAATCTCTGACAACACCGTGAGCAGGCCTTCCCCAATCGCATCCGCATCCATATGCGTAATGATGCCAGTCGCAGCCAGCATTGCGGCATGGGCACGACTGCCAGATATGTCCTGGGCGTAAAGCCGTTGGTCGAATGCGATGGAGGCGTTGATCGCCGTCATGATGGCGTCCGGCCCTTCGGCAAAACGCCCGCCCCACATGCTGTTGGCAGTTGTGTCGGTCATGGATTGCCCTTTGGAGGGGTTAGAATGCGGAAACTTGTCTTGGTGCTGTATACGGCCCTGCTGTTTGGTGCAAACGCGGCTTGGGCCGATGTTGCAGCCCTGCGCGAAGGTGACATGAAAAAGCTGTCGTTTTCCGAGGCAAAGGCCCTGCCCGATGTGGAATTGCTGGATGCCGATGGGGCGACACATGCGCTGGCCGATTGGCAGGGGCAATGGGTCGTCTTGAATTTCTGGGCCACCTGGTGCGCGCCCTGCCGGCACGAGATGCCGTCGCTGGGCGCATTGCAAACTGCCTTGCCCGAAGTGGCCGTGCTGCCCGTGGCGACAGGGCGCAATTCGCCTGAAGGTGTACAGGCGTTTTATGCCGAGGTTGGGGTGACCAACCTGCCGGTGCTGCTGGACCCCAAATCCGAACTTGCGCGCAACATGGGCGTGCTGGGCCTGCCTGTGACGGTGATCGTAAACCCGGACGGCATGGAAGTGGCGCGGCTGACGGGTGATGCGGATTGGAATTCGGCCCATGCGCATGTGATTTTAGAGGCGCTGATGGCGGGGGAGTAGTTACCGCCCCATCGCCGCTACTTCTGTATGCCGGGGGCAATCGACCATGTGGTCGTTGACCAACCCGCAGGCCTGCATGAACGCATAGGTGATGGTTGGCCCGCAGAACGTAAAC
>JANNBG010000351.1:0-1825 GCA_031385205.1 Rhodobacterales bacterium | reverse complement strand
CCGATAGAACCACGGGCCCACTGTCGCCAGTATGGAATAAACCGCATAAATGGCCACAAGCGTAAGCGCCGTATTCAACCAGCTGGAAAACAACTTTTCCCGCATCCACAGCACGACGCCTGTCTGCGCGCCCGGCGGTTTTTGCGCCGCGACCATTTCCGTGCGAACGTAAAATTGCGAGGTCATATCAACGCTCCACCAATTTGATGCTGCGGTTATACACGTTCATCAGCGCTGAAATGATCACGCTGATCGTCAGGTAAATGCCCATCAACAGCAGCATACATTCCAGTTCTTTGCCGGTTTGGTTCATCGTGATGCCGCCCAGCGTAGAGCGCAAATCCATGTAGCCGACCGCAATCGCCAGCGATGTGTTTTTGGTGATCGACAGGTATTGCGAAATCAGCGGCGGCACGATCACCCGCATCGCTTGTGGCAAGACGACCAGCCGCATCGCGGTGCTTTGCTGCAGGCCCAGCGCCAATGCAGCCTCAGACTGCCCGCGCGAAATCGCCAGAATGCCACCACGCACCGATTCCGCAATATAGGTGGCCGAATAGATAGAAAGCGCCAGCCACATCGCGATCATCGAATTTCGCGCTTGCAAGCCACCATTGAAGTTAAAGCCTTTGAGTTCGGGGTAGATCAGATGAAACCCCAGCGCCACTTTTAACGCCAAGATCGGCAGAACCAAAATCGCCGCTGATTTCCACCATGTCACCGGGCGCACACCACTGGCATTTTGCACAGCACCCGCGTGCTTTTGTAGCTTGCGATAGCCCCAGATGCTGGCGGCCAACACGGCCAAAATCGCCAGAATGTCATTGTCGAGGTACATAGGCCCTATCTGCGTGTAGCCAAGGCTGTGCTCGAAGGCCGGGCCGGGCATGTAAACGCCACGGTTGGTTACGGCGACCGTATCAAACAAAATCATCGATGCTTCGGGGTTTTCGCCCCGAAATTCCTTCGGTTCCGGCATCGAAATTGACATGATCGCGTTGACCAGCACGATCCACAGCACCACCGGCACATTGCGGAACGTCTCTACATAAACGGCCATCAGGCGCGATACGATCCAGTTTTTCGAAAGCCGCAACACACCCGCGATCACACCAATCACCGTAGCCAGAACACAGCTTAGGAAGGCCAAAAACAGCGTGTTCAGCAGCCCGACCACCAACGCGCGGCCATGCGTGCTGTCATTGGTATACTGCACCAGCGTCTGGTTGATATCGTAGCCCGCCCGCACGCCCAGAAACCCAAAGTCGAAGTCTTTGTCTTTCAGCGCAAGGTTGTGGATCGTATTTTCAACCAGCCACCACAGAAACAACGACAGCAAGACCAGAAACACCACCTGAATGGTCAGTGATCGGTAGCGCGTATCGTAGATCAGCATGCTTAGCCGAAAGTTTCCTTTCGGTGCGTCAATCATCGCAGTCATATGAAACCCCCTGTGTTCCCCTAAACTCTGGCGGTGTTGTGCCTGCTTTTTGCAGATCTACCGGCCTAGGGTAAACGTTGATCTTTTGGAAAAAAGGCGCGCCATGACAGCGCGCCCTTGATTGGTTCAGATCACCGGAACGGTGGCGAATACTGCAGCCCACCTTGGGTCCACAACGCGTTCAGGCCACGTGCCAGACCGATTGGAGTGGATTCGCCAATGTTCGCTGCAAAGATTTCGCCATAGTTGCCGCCCGCCATGATCGCGCGCTTGGCCCAATCTTTATCCAGACCCATCATCGCGCCAAGTTCACCTTCGGTGCCCAAGAGACGGTTAATCTCTGGGTTGGTGCCAACTGTTGCCGACATTTCTTCGACGTTCGCG
>JANNBG010000318.1:0-2534 GCA_031385205.1 Rhodobacterales bacterium | reverse complement strand
CGCATCATCACTTGCTGCACGAACGCAGCGCGACCGATTTCGCGATCAACACTTGCGGCAGAGCGGCGCACGATGCCACCGCGATCCACAATCTTGGCGTCAAACACGCGCGCGATCCAAGAGGCGGCGGCAAGGGCCAATGGAATCATGGGGGATGCGTGCATATCCATCCCGCTACCCTAACCAGCAACGCGTTAATGCGCCCTTAACCGGTCATTCCCGGAAATAGCGGCTGTCCTTGATCTGGTCCCAGGCCCAGACCACCTCTTGCAAACGGTCTTCATCACTGCGGTCGCCGCCGTTCATATCGGGGTGAAGATCCTTCACCAAGGATTTGTATTGCTTGCGGATTTCCGCCTTGGTCCAATGGTCGCGCGCATCTAAAACCTCTATCGCCTTGCGCTCTGTTGCGGGCAGTTTGCGTGTGGCCCCGGATTTGTCCATCCGCCCCGGGTTCTGCGTCGCATTCGGCCCCAGCAGGGCCATCGGGTCATCCACGCCCAGCCGTTGCCATGCGCGCCCATCGTCTTTTTGGCTGAAGGGCTTCGTCTCGCGCCCCCAGACCCGGTCTTTATCCAGAAACTTCTGGAATTCGTCGTCGGTTGTGCCCTGAAAGAAGTTCCACTTCAGGTTATATTCGCGCACATGGTCTTTGCAGAACCAGTAGAATTCATCCAGGATATCGGGCGATTTCGGCGCGCGGTAGGCGCCCAATTCCTTGCACTCCGGGTATTCGCAGCCCTTTTGCGATGTCTCCACCGCGCCCGAAAAGCCGCGCCGCCCGGTTTTGCGACGTTTCTTGTCGGCTGAGGCGGAGATGTTGAATTCAAACGGGGGGCGGGACATGCATGGCCTTTCTGTGCGGAAGGGCAGACTGGCCTTTCCGACTCGGAGGCAAGAGTTTAGGGCTTTTTGCAGCAGATTGAAGGGGCTTTGGCGAAAATGACTGTGGCAAATGATCTGGTAAACCGCTTGACAGCGGCTTTTGGCCCTTCACGGCTGGAGGTGGTGAATGAAAGCCACAAACATGCGGGGCATGCGGGCGATGATGGCACCGGGGAAAGCCATTTCAAGGTGACGATCCGGGCACCGGCCTTTGCCGACCTGTCGCGCGTGGCGCGGCACCGGGCGATACATGCCGCGATTGGCGATCTGAACACGCGCATTCACGCGCTGGCGCTGGATGTGGGGTAGCCGAAATTTGTGCGAACAAATTTGCAAAAATCTTCGAAGATTTTTAGTCTATCTCTTTCGCGCCAATCGCGCGGCATGCAGCAGCGGTTCGGTATAGCCTGACGGCTGTATGCGGCCCTTGAATACAAGGTCGCAGGCGGCTTGAAAGGCCAGCCCGTCACACCCCGGGGCCATGGGCGCATAGGCCACATCGCCTGCGTTCTGCACATCGACCACGGCGGCCATCTTGCGCATGGCGGCCATGACCTGATCCGCCGTGACCACCCCATGCAGCAGCCAGTTGGCCAGCGCTTGGGATGAAATGCGGCAGGTGGCGCGGTCTTCCATCAGGGCCACATTGTGGATATCGGGCACTTTGGAACAACCGATCCCCTGATCGATCCAGCGCACGACATAGCCGAGGATACCTTGGGCGTTATTTTCCACCTCTGCCATGATCTGCGCATCTGTCCAGCCTGACCCCAATGGAATGGTCAGCAGGGCTTCACGGGTGCTGCGTTTCTGCCCGGATAGCCTCGCCTGCACGCTCCGCACATCCACCAGGTGGTAATGCGTGGCATGCAGGGTGGCTGCCGTGGGTGACGGCACCCATGCGCAATTCGCCCCTGCGCGTGGGTGGGTGATCTTTTGGGCCAAAAGATCGGCCATCAGGTCCGGTGCGGCCCACATGCCCTTGCCGATTTGTGCTGTGCCCTGAAAGCCGCAGGCGAGGCCCACATTCACATTGCCATCCTCATAGGCGTGGATCCATTCGCTGGATTTCATATCGCCCTTGGCCAGCATCGGGCCTGCTTGCATCGACGTGTGATACTCATCCCCGGTGCGGTCCAAGAACCCTGTATTGATAAACGCCACACGGTGCCGCGCGGCATGGATGCAGGCGGCGAGGTTGGCGGATGTGCGGCGTTCTTCATCCATGATGCCCAGTTTCACGGTATTGGCGGGCAGGCCCAGCACCGATTCCACCCTGGCGAAAATGGTGCAGGCAAAGGCCACCTCATCCGGTCCGTGCATCTTTGGTTTCACCACATAGACAGCGCCTGTGGTGGAGTTGCCGCCGCGCCCGCGCGCAAGGTCATGCATGGCACACAGGGTGGTGACAAAGGCATCAAGCATGCCTTCGGGAACTTCGGCACCATCGCACAGAATGGCCGGGTTGGTCATCAGATGCCCCACATTGCGCACCAGCATCAGGGCGCGGGCTTTCAGCGTGGCAGGGCCATGTGGGGCAGTATAGGCGATGTCGGCGGCAAGGCGGCGGTCGAAATGCGTGCCGTTTTTGGTGACCGTCTCCATCAGATCGCCCCGCATCAGGCCCAGCCAGTTGGCATAGGCCACGA
>JANNBG010000278.1:0-1660 GCA_031385205.1 Rhodobacterales bacterium | reverse complement strand
GCAAGATGGGCGTGATGCACCACGCTGGAAAAGGCGTGTTTGCAGGCCTGCCTTCACCCTTCGTCGCCACCCGCTATCATTCCCTCGTCGTCGATCCCAAAACCCTGCCCGATTGCCTCGAAGTCACCGCATGGCTGGAAGACGGCACCATCATGGGCCTGCGCCACCGCGACCGCCCCATTGAAGGCGTGCAGTTCCACCCCGAAAGCATCGCGTCCGAACATGGCCACCAACTGCTGCGCAACTTTCTGACCATGGCGCAAGTCCCTGCATGAGCGACGCCCTGAAACCCCTGATCGGCATCGCCGCCGAACGCCCATTGACGAAAGCCGAGGCCCTGATCGCCTTTGAAGCGTTCTTTGAAGGCACGGCCACCCCCGCACAAATGGGCGGCTTCCTCATGGCCCTGCGCACACGCGGCGAAACCGTCGATGAATACACCGCCGCCGCATCTGTCATGCGCGCCAAATGCACGCCCGTGCATGCGCCTGACGGGGCAATGGATATCGTCGGCACCGGCGGTGATGGCAAAGGCACGCTGAACATATCAACCGCCACGGCGTTTGTTGTGGCAGGTGCGGGCGTTGTGGTGGCCAAGCATGGCAACCGGAACCTTTCCTCCAAATCGGGCGCCGCCGATGCGCTGACCGAAATGGGCCTGAACGTGATGGTTGGGGCCGATGTGGTGGAACGCTGTCTGGCACAGGCTGGCATCGGCTTTATGATGGCCCCGATGCACCACCCCGCCATCCGCCACGTCATGCCCGCGCGCGCCGAACTGGGCACCCGCACCATCTTCAACATCCTTGGCCCCCTGACCAACCCCGCGGGCGTCAAACGCCAACTGACAGGTGCGTTCTCCCCCACCTTGATCCGCCCCATGGCCGAAACCTTGCTGGCATTGGGCACCGAAAAGGCATGGCTCGTGCATGGCGGCGATGGCACGGACGAGCTGTCCATCGCCCTGCCCTCCCGCGTTGCCGCCATTGAAGGCGGCACAGTGCGCGAATTCGACATCCATCCTGAGGATGCGGGCCTGCCCGTCCATCCGTTCGAACATATCCTCGGCGGCACCCCTGCCGAAAACGCCACGGCCTTCCGTGCCCTGCTGGATGGCACACCCGGTGCCTACCGCGATGCCGTGCTGCTGAACGCCGCCGCCGCATTGCTGGTGGCCGACAAGGTCACAAACCTGAAAGACGGCGTCGCGATGGCGCGGGAAAGCATCGACTCCGGCGCTGCACGCGAAAAACTGGCGATATTGGCCAAACTGACCCATATCACCTGAAAATTTCAGCCCTGAAATTTTCAGAACCCCCGTCAAACACTTTCCTTCCGCGCCCACCTTCACTAGGCAAGGCTGATGAACACCATTCTTGACCGCATCAAAACCTACAAACTCGATGAAATCGCCGCCGCCAAGGCGCTGCGACCGATCGGCGATGTCGAAGACGCCGCCCGGTCTGCGCCCACACCGCGCGGCTTTGCCCGTGCCCTGCAGGATGCATCTGCCAAAGGCTATGGCCTGATAGCCGAGATCAAAAAGGCCAGCCCCTCCAAAGGCCTGATCCGCGCCGATTTCGATGTACCCGCTTTGGCAAAGGCCTATCAGGATGGCGGCGCCACCTGCCTGTCCGTGCTGACCGACGGCCCCAGTTTC
>JANNBG010000188.1:0-4031 GCA_031385205.1 Rhodobacterales bacterium | reverse complement strand
CCCCACCTGCGCCGCCTGCGGCTGGAACGTACCGAAACCCAAGCCACCATGGCCCGCGCGCTGGGTATCTCGCCCGCCTATGTGAACCTCTTGGAAAACAACCAGCGTTCCGTCTCCGTCTCCGTCCTGCTGAAACTGTTCGAATCCTACGGCGTCGATTGGCATGACATCGCCGAAGATGACGCCTCTACCCAACTGTCCGACCTGCGCGCCGTCATGCAAGACCCCCTGTTCACCGACACCAAGCCCGACCTGACCCAACTGCGCGCCAGCCTTGTGCATGCCCCCGGCCTCGCACAGGCCTTTCTGCATTTGCACCGCGCCTATCAGGCCGCCACCAACCAGCTGCTGTCCCTCACCGCCACTGACCCCGAACTCGCCACCACCCCCGAAGCCCTCGTTCACAACTTTTTCCGCCGCAACCGCAACTATTTCAAGGAACTGGAGGAACAGGCCGAAAAATTCTGGGATTACCCGCCCGAACGTGACGAGGTTTACTCCGCCCTCAAAACCCGCCTGCGTGCCCATTCTGGCGTGACCGTCAAACTGATGACCGTCGCAGGCCTGCCCGGCACCCTGCGCCAATACGATGAATACCGCCGCGAAATCCTGCTGTCAGAGGCACTCGATCACATCAACCGTATCTTTCAACTCACCCACATGGCGGGCCTTCTGGAACAACGCAGCCTGTTTGATACGCTGATTGCCCGTTCTGGCATCACTGACGCCCGTGGTGTGGCCCGCCTGCGGGTGGAGCTTGCCAATTATTTCGCCGCCGCTGTCCTGATGCCCTATGACGCGTACCTCGCCGAAGCACGCGCCACCAAATACGACCTCGACCACATCGCCACCCGCTTTGGCGTCAGTTTTGAACAGGCCTGCCACCGCGCCACCACCCTGCAACGTGATGGGGCCCAAGGCGTACCCTTCTTCTTTCTGCGCGTCGATAAGGGTGGCAATGTCACCAAACGCTTTAACGCCACCGGCTTTCACTTGGCCGAATATGGTGGGGCCTGCCCCCGCCTTGACGTCCATACATCCTTTCGCACCCCTGGAAAAATCGTCCCGCAATTTGTGGAAATGCCTGACAATTCACAGTATTTTGTCTTTGCCCGCACGGTCGACCGCCCCACATTTGAACGCCACGGTCAGGATAACCGCCTTGCCGTCGCCCTTGGTTGCACCATCGAATACGCCGCCGACATCGGCTATGCCGAGGCGTTCACCGTCACCCGTGCCCGCATGACCCCCATCGGCATCAACTGCCGCATCTGCCCCCGCACCGGCTGTGACCAGCGCGCGCATCAGGCCGCCATCCTGACACAACCTGTGGATGAACGCCGCCGTGGGGCCACAAGGTTCGACCAATAACTGTCATATGGCCGTAGCATTCCCGTTACAAAGCGTCGCTAACCAGACTTGCCAGACCTGAACTTAGGCCGTTACAAACCTGTTACAAAGCCGCCTCGCAGGGGCCGTGCAGCAGGGCCGACAAGCGGGACGACGCAGACATCAACCGGGGAGATATCCGATGAGACTGACGAAACTGATTGCGACCAGCGCAAGCGTGCTGGCCATGCTGGCAGGTAGCGTTGCCCAGGCGCAAAGCATGGACGAACTCGTTGCCGCAGCAAAGGCTGAAGGCACGCTCAACGTCATCGCCCTGCCGCGCGACTGGTGCGGGTACGGCGCTGTCATCGATGGCTTCAAGGCCAAGTATCCCGAAATCACGGTCAATGAACTGAACCCAGACGCAGGGTCCGCCGATGAAATCGAGGCGATCAAAGCCAACAAGGATAACAAAGGCCCGCAAGCGCCCGATACCATCGACGTCGGCCTGTCGTTTGGCCCTGCTGCTGTCGCCGAAGGCCTGCTGCAGCCCTACAAGGTCAGCACATGGGACACCATTCCCGACGCTGCTAAAGATGCTGATGGCATGTGGTATGGCGACTATTACGGCGTTCTGTCCTTTGCCGTGAACACCGATCTGGTCGAAAACGTGCCCACAGACTGGGCCGATCTTTTGAAGCCCGAATATGCTGGCATGGTCGCCCTCTCAGGTGATCCGCGCGCCTCCAACCAGGCGATCCTTGCCGTCATGGCCGCTGGTCTTTCCACCGGCGCAGAACCCGGTCAAGCCTCTGGCGATGCAGGCCTGCAGTTCTTCAAACAACTGAACGATGCGGGTAACTTTGTCCCAGTTGCAGGCAAATCCGCCACGATGGCACAGGGCACCACACCCATCGTCATCATGTGGGATTACAACGCGCTCGCCGCCCGTGACACGCTTGCCGGTAACCCGGCGGTCGAGGTTGTGGTGCCAAAGTCCGGCATCGTCGCCGGTGTCTACATTCAAGCCATCAGCGCCTTTGCCCCGCAGCCCAACGCGGCTAAACTGTGGATGGAACATCTGTACTCTGACGAAGGCCAACTCGGCTGGTTGAACGGCTATTGCCACCCGATCCGCTATAATGACCTTGCCGCGCGCAACGTGGTTCCGGCTGACATGCTGGCCAAACTGCCGCCAGCAGAAAGCTATGCCGCAGCCCTGTTCCCGACGCTGGAACAGCAAGAGGCGAACAAGAAAGCCGTCGTTGATGGCTGGGATTCGGTTGTCGGCGCTGTCGTCGAATAACGGGTTCGCACAAGAAACCCGCCCCGCGCATCCCGTGCGGGGCGGGCTTTTCACATGCCAAAGGTCGCCATGCCGCAGCCCACGCCCCTTACGCGCCGCCTGCCCCTGCATTGGCTGGGCCTGCTGCCCTTCATGATCTTTGCCACGCTGTTCCTGATCCTGCCCACCATGTACATCGTGCTGGGCGCGTTCCGCACGCCTGATGGTGGCTTCACGCTGGATAACCTGCGCGGGCTGGATACCCCCTCGATCCGCTCCGCCTATTGGGTGTCCATCAAAATCTCGTTCTTCTCCGCACTGATCGGCTGCGCTGTCGGCTTTGCCATGGCCGCCGCCGTTGTGCTGGGCGGGTTGCCAAAGGCGATCCGCAGCCCCTTGCTTACCTTCAGCGGCGTGGTGTCCAACTTTGCAGGCCTGCCGCTCGCCTTTGCCTTCCTCGCCACCATCGGCCCTGTCGGCCTGATAACCGTCTTGTTGAAAACCCATCTGGGCATCAACCTGCGCGCCTACGGGTTCAACATCATCAGCTTTTGGGGCCTGACGATCACCTACCTGTTCTTCCAGATCCCCTTGATGATCCTTATCATCACCCCCGCGCTGGATGGGTTAAAGCGCGAATGGAAGGAAGCCGCCTCCATGCTCGGTGCCACAGGCCCGCAGTATTGGCGCATGGTGGCCTTGCCCATCCTGTTCCCGTCATTGCTCGGCACCTTCGCCCTGCTGTTCGCCAATGCCTTTGGCGCCGTCGCCACCGCCATTGGCCTGACCGGATCATCGCTGAACATCGTGCCCATTCTGCTGTTTGCACAAATCCGCGGTGATGTGCTGGGCAACCCCTATCTGGGCTATGCGCTCGCCTTTGGCATGATCGTCGTCACCGGCATCGCCAATACCATCTACATCGTGCTGCGCGCGCGGTCGGAACGGTGGCTGAAATGACAAAGCTGTGGTCATGGGGCGCGCTCATCATCGGGCTTGCGTACTTTATTCTCCCCCTCATCGGCATGGCCGAATTTTCCCTGAAGATGCGCCGGGGTGAGTATTCCTTTGATGCCTACACAAAGGTCTTCAATGACCCCAACTTTCAGGAGACCTTCTTCTATTCCGGCGTCATGGCCGTCGCCACCATCATTTTCGGCGTGTTTCTTGTCGTGCCCACCGCCTATTGGGTCCGCCTGAAACTGCCCGGCGCACGCCCCTATATCGAATTCATCACCCTGTTGCCGCTCGTCATCCCCGCCATCGTCATCGTCTTTGGCTATATCCGCCTCTATAACACCTCCAGCTTTCTGCCCCTCACCGGCACCGCGACAGGCACCAACATCCTGTTGATGTTCGGCTATTCCACCCTCGCCCTGCCCTATATGTACCGCGCCATTGATACCGGGTTGCGCAC
>JANNBG010000180.1:0-3599 GCA_031385205.1 Rhodobacterales bacterium | reverse complement strand
CTGGCATTGACGCCATGAAAGACTTTAATCTTGGCACAGCAGATTACTGCGTTCCCGCCAAATGGGAGTTGAACCTGCAAAGTCAGTTGATCGAAAGCCTGCTGACACAAGGCTATAATTCGTTTCTGATCTTCCCGGGCGATGCCGTTGGCACTATATCCGTTGCGCAAGAATTGGTCGATAATGGTGGTCAGGTCATTGCGACGGCGGGTTGCCTTAAAGACCCTTCGCCAGCGCTGTTCTGTCTTGCCACCGACACTGGTAACTCTGCCTATCTGGGCACGAAAGAGTTGATCCGCGCCATGGGCGGCAAGGGGAAGATTGCCCACTTTACCGGCTTTCTCGTCGATCCAAACACCCAATTGCGCATCGACGCGGTGCAACGTGCCGCCGATGAAACCAATGGGGCCGTCACCGTGGTTCAGGTCATCGTCGACATCGACGCGCCACAGCCAGCCGAGGAAAAGATCAACGCTTACCTTGCCGCCAATGCGGCTGGCGTCGACGGCATTATTGCCACCGCCTGGGTTCCGGCCGTGGTCGCGTCCAATTCGCTGCGCAAGATCGGTGACAAGCGGATCAAAATGGTGGGCATCAACGATGACGAAGTGGTGATGAAGGCGATTGCAGACGGCTTTGTTGACGGCACCATGCTGCAAAACCCTTATGGTCAAGGCTATATCGGCTCCTATGTGCTGGACAAGTTGCGGTCCGGATGCACCCTGAAAGCCGATGCGCCGTTTGCGTCCAACGCACTGACCACCAAGTTTGTCGATAGCGGCACAGTGTTTGTTGATGCAGCCACGGCACCGACTTACGTGAATGCGATAGTTGGCATTTCTGCAGATCTGAAAATCAACATGGATACCAACTTCCTCGCTTGCCCGTAAGACAAACTCCCTGTCTGACGGGCATTGTGGCAGCTGTTCCCACGAACAGCCGCCACGTTTTGACACACGACTCCATATGGAAGTGACCCATGCGACAAGCGCCGACCGAAGCTGACGCCGCAGCACACAGTGCGGCGTCCGATGGGCGGCCTGCGATTACTGCTATGCAACGCGTTTGGCCTTACTGTGCTGATTGCCGTTACTTTGCTGGTCTTTTCGCTGACGCTTGACGGCGTCACCTCGCCGTTCAGTCTGTTCACGATTGGCCGCCAGATTGGCATCGATACGATGATCGGGTTACTGCGCGTACCGGACCTGCTTTCAGCAGCTTGGCTGTCTCCTGAACTTGGACTGCCAAAATGCTGCATAACCCAAAGAAAACAGTTGCGTTAGATAACCAATATATTAGTATTGAAATCACGCCGATAACGGCATGTCCTTGGGAGGGATCATTATGAAGTTGATATCAAAAACAGCCGCTGCGCTGCTGCTGGGCGCTGTTGTCTGCGCCCCGGCTTTCGCCGATCCGGGCACCAAGGTGGCCCTTGTTCCGGGCGGACCGCATCCCTATTTCGCAGCTTGGGAACAAGCTGGCATGGACGCCATGAAGGAATTCAACCTTGGTGCGGGGGACTACCGGGTTCCGGCCAAGTGGGAACTGAACCTGCAAAGTCAGCTGCTCGAAAGCCTGCTGACCCAAGGTTACAATTCGTTTCTGATCTTCCCGGGCGACGCTGTCGGCACGTCATCGGTTGCGCAGGAATTGGTCGATAACGGTGGTCAGGTCATTGCAACGGCAGGTTGCCTGAAAGACCCGTCACCTGCGCTGTTCTGTCTTGGCACCGACACTGGAAATTCCGCCTATTTGGGCACAAAAGAGCTGATCCGCGTCATGGGCGGCAAGGGCCGCATCGCCCACTTTACCGGCTTCCTTGTCGACCCGAACACCCAGTTGCGCATCGACGCTGTGCAAAAGGCCGCGGATGAAACCAACGGTGCCGTCACAGTGGTTCAGGTCATTGCCGACATCGACGCACCCCAGCCTGCTGAAGAAAAGATCAACGCCTACCTGGCCGCCAATGCCGCTGGTGTTGATGGTATCATCACCACGGCCTGGGTGCCTGCTGTTGTCGCGGCAAACTCGCTGCGCAAGATTGGCGACAAGCGGATCAAAATGGTGGGTATCGACCACGACGAAGTGGTGATCACGGCGATTGCAGATGGCTTCGTCGACGGCACGATGCTGCAAAACCCCTATGGCCAAGGCTTCATCGGTTCCTATGTGCTGGACAAACTGCGGTCCGGATGTACCCTGAAGGCTGATGCGCCGTTCACGTCCAACGCACTGACGACCAAGTTTGTCGACAGCGGCACAGTGTTTGTTGATGCAGCCACGGCACCGACTTATGTGAACGCGATGGTTGGTATTTCTGCAGATCTGAAAACCAACATGGATACCAACTTTCTGGCTTGCCCGTAAGACATACTCCCTGTCTGGCGGGTATTGTGGCGGCTGTTCTGCTGAACAGCCGCCACGGTTTGAGACAAAACTCCATAAGGAATTGACCGATGAGCCAAGCCCCGTCTGACGCTGTCTCCGCGCCACACAGCGCGGCGTCCGATGGCCGGTCTTCGGGCGGTCTGCGATTGCTTTTGAGCAACGAGTTTGGCCTTGCCGTGTTGATTGCCGTTACGCTGCTGGCCTTCTCGCTTACGCTTGAAGGCTTCACCTCGCCGTTCAGCCTGTTCACCATTGGCCGTCAGATTGGCATCGACACGATGATCGGGCTCGCGATGATGGCGGTGATTGTGACGGGTGGACTGGATCTTTCGGTGGGGGCAATTGGGGTCTGTTGCGCGATGGCCTTCGGTTGGCTGGTGCAAATCCTTGGGCTGCCGATTTTGCTTGCCATCCCCATGGCAGTGGTGTTCGGCGCAAGCCTTGGCTTCATCAATGGCGTCACTGTGGTGAAATCAGGGGTCCACAGTTTCATCATCACGCTTGCGAGCATGAGCATCTTTTTCGGCGTCATGATTTTCCTGACCAAGGCCAACGCCTATAACGGCCTGCCGCCGGAGGTGCAGGCCTTTGGCAAGATGAAGTTCTTCAAAACCGTTTCGCCGATCTTGCTGATCTCCATCGCGATGTGTCTGTGTCTGGCGGCGTTTTACAAGGTGACGACGTTGGGCCGCCAGATGCTGGCAGCCGGTGCAAACCCGCGCGCGGCAGAGCTTTCTGGCATCCGCACCGGGCGTGTCATCATGGCTTGCCACATGCTGACCGGTGCATTGGCCGCAATAGCCGGGTTGTTGGTGACCGCGCGCACCGGGGCATCCGTGCCGTCAATGGCCGGGCATCTTGGGCAAGACTGGTTGCTTCCGGCGTTCCTTGCCCCCGTTCTGGGCGGCACGCTTTTGTCGGGTGGACGGGTGTCGGTGATCGGCACGCTGCTGGGGGCGGGGTTTGTCAACGTGATGACGTCGGGCCTTTTGTTGATGCGGGTCGGGGAATTCTGGATTTTGGCCAGCCTTGGCGCAATGCTGCTGTTGGCCGTGCTGGCGGACCGTGCCCGGCAGCAGTTTCTTCAAACCAAAGGAATGATCTGATGGCGGTTCCTGCCAACACAGACAGCCGCTTGACGCGGGCTTTCGACAATGACTGGATCGGGCCGGGCATTGTCAGCCTTGTGGCCGTGATCGGCATCAGCC
>JANNBG010000153.1:0-16673 GCA_031385205.1 Rhodobacterales bacterium | reverse complement strand
TTCTTCGATCCTTGCGCGGGTCTTGTCGGACAAGGGGCCAAACAGGTTGCCCTCGCCGTTCAACCTGATGACCGCGTCCAGTGCCAAGGGATTGCCCGCCCAGGCATGCGCATACAGCATCGCCGCATAGACCTTGATCCGTTCGGCAGGTTCTGTCGCCGGGTCCAGTTGGGCCATCGCCGCCACTGCCACGCGCAGTGACTGCACCCGCCCTGTGCTGACAGCAATGCTGCCATAATAGGCGATGTCAGAGGCAGACGCGCTGTCACCCGCTGCCGTCAGCCGCTGTACCAGTTTTTGCGCGGCCAGCCCATCATGATGTTGTGCCAAGGCGCGCAAGTCATCATCGCTGATTGGTTTGTCATCCAGCATGTCTTTGCGTGCCTGACGCAGGGCTGGCGTGGGCAGTTTTTTGGTATGCGACAGGGCGGGAAACACCACGACACTGATCTTGCTGGCAGTGGCATCAAGCGGTGCGGGCACGGCAATGTCGGCTGTCTGTGCCACTATGACCTGCGGCATCACCAGTACCGGCATGACCAACGCAAGGGCCAGATACAAAGGCAGGCATGGGCGCGACATTGATACTTCCTTCTTTCGGGTCGTTATCAGGCAGAACAGGGTCAATCCGTACAAGTGGGTTCCGTCGTGGTAGGGGGCCAAGACCCGCCTGCCGTCAGCAGAATGGCATCTGCCCCGCGCATATCGCGCGCCACAGCGGCGGATTGCGGGGCCAGATCGCCACTTAGAAACTGCAGGAACTGACGAGAAAAGTCATTGCCCTGCATCAGGATCGACTCGCCCTGCGCCGCTGACACGCCAGACCCGTTTTCGGCCATCTGATTGTCACGCACATAAGTGATAGCCCCCGGTGGCTGGGCCGAAACCCAAACACCCGCCGAGTGGTTGGAAACAATGGCATTGTCCGCAACCAAGGCATTTTGGCTGATGCGAACTTCGACACCTTTCTGGCCGTTGTCCAGCACCAGATTGCCCGCAATCCGCCCGCAATCAGACCGTATCAGTGCTATGCCCGCGCCATCACGCCGCCAGACGATGTTATGCGCCAGCGTCATATCCGCACTTTCATTGCGCACCACGATGCCCGCGCGTTTGCCCTGCAAGACCACATTGCCCGCCACGCGCCCGCCGGTTGACCCGTCTTCAACCATGATCGCATTTGTGCGCATGCGCCCCGAAAACACGTTCAGCAAAATCTGGGCCCCAATGGACCGCGATACATGCAGATCGCGTCCGCGCATGTTGCTGAAATGGTTGCCACGCAGCAGCACGTCACGCGCCAGACTGACCGATACTGTCATGACGCCCGAAAAGATGCTGTCTTCGATCCAGCTTTGCTGATGTGGCGTGCGGATCGTGCCCTGCATGATCGCCACGCCCGAAAACTTTTGGGTGCGCCCAAAGCCAAGATCCACAAAACGCGTGCGGTGGGCCTGAATGACGCCGCCATCAGCCGTTGTCAGAAATGACCCGAACACCGGGCTGCTGGCATTGGTGTCACCCACGCTGGCAATCACGGCATCCTGCGTCTGCAAAAGGCCAAAGTTCATCAGGAATGCACCATCTGTGCGGCTGAGGTTCAAGACCTCGCCGCGTTGCAAGTGCAGGCTTGCACCGGACCAGATCACCAGCGGCACGGTCAGCGTGACAGGCCCAACATCGGACACCTGCTGCAACTTCATGGACCGCAGCAAGCGACGAATGTCATCCAGCGACACATCCCCTGCACGAATGACCAATGCGCTGCGGTTTTCTTCAGGCTGGGCATCCAGCACATCCGACACATCATCAGACCCATAAGCCTGTGACAGCATCGTCAGTGCCAACCGCAAATTCATCGGCTGGGCTTGCAGCGCGCCTTTTGGCCGGGGTGACCAGTCCGGTTCTCCCACTGCCGCATAGTCCGGCAAATGTACCAGACCACGCAGACCGGCTGCCGTTATCATGGCAATCGCGGTGTCTTGCGGTCCATCGGCCAATGCTGTTTCCAGTGATTCAAGCCGTGCTGTCGCGGTGATGTTTGGCTGGGTGATGATCGGTTGATCTGCCGTCAGGGCCGTTGTCTGTGCCGCCACCGGCGTATGCAGCAACGCACCCCAGATAAGGGCAGCGATCACACAACGCACGGGGCGACGATCAGACCGGTCAGCCATGGACCACCAGATTTTCCGGCATATCGGCCATGGTGATCGGTACCAGTGTCACTGCTGACCCCTGCGCGGCATCACCATGATACAGTACGATCAGCAGCACTTCCGCCTCGATCAGACCGGTATTCACCACCACGGCGGCCCGATCAGCCCCCAGTGCCAGCCGTGCACCTTCGGCCAATGCGACGGGTGGCGCGTTGGACGTGACGATCAGGTCGCCCCGACCCACCATCACTTCGCGCGCATCGCCTGCGGGCAAGTCAAGGCTTGCCCCTGGCGCAATGCGTGCCGATACCAGCTCTAGCCCGTCGCTGTGGAACAGCGGAGTCATTGCGCCATATGACTTTGCCTCGATCTTTGGCAGCACTGGCACATGGCGTTCAGCCTCGGGCCGGTTGCCGCCTTTCAGATGTTCGGCCACCTTCTTCACGTCCTGGCAATGCCCAACGCGTGTCACCAGCAGCGCATCCGGCGTGTCGATCACGATCACGTCCTTCATGCCCACCACTGTCACCAACCGTGATGTCGACCGCACCATGGAATTCGTCGTTTCCACGGCAATCACATCACCCTGCAGCACGTTGCCCTGCGGGTTCGCCTTGGAGATGCCGTACATCGCCGTCCAGCTGCCAACATCCGACCAGTCCACATTCAGCGGTGCCAGAGATATCTTGGTGGTCTTTTCAAACACAACGCTTTCCGTCGGCCCAGACTTTGCCATCGCAAACTGTTCGGCGTTCAGTTCCAACCCGTCTGCTGCCATCGTACCAGCCGCCACAGCCCGTGCCACTGCGGCCACGGTTTCCGCGTCGAACTTCTGGTATTCCTCAATGATCGTGCGTGCCGCAAACATGCTGAGACCAGATGCCCAATAGGCAATGTCGCTTTCCACCAACAGGCGCGCTTTGCGCGTTGGCGGCTTTTCGACAAAGCGTTCCACCTGACGCAAGCCCGGATGGTCGATGACCGGCCCGCCGTCGGTGATGTAACCAAAGCCGGTTTCCGCATAGCGCGGCTTGATGCCGAAGGTGATGATGCGCCCGGCAAGTGCCGGTCCCATCATCGCCATGATCGTGGTTGTCAGATCGCCCTGAATGACATGATCCGCGGGCACCACGACCATGACGGCATCCCGGTCACGCGCATAAAGTGTGATTGCGGCTGCAAGAACCGCAGGGCCAGTATTGCGCCCCATCGGTTCGTGAATGACTTGTGTGGGCGTACAAGCGATGCCTGCAAGCTGTTCTTTCACCATCTCGCGGTGGCGCATTGCTGATACGATCACGGGTTCTGCGTAGTGTTCGCCCCGGTGCCGTTCCACGGCTGATTGGAAGAATGACAAAGACCCTTCATCGCCAACCTTTTGAAATTGCTTGGGGCTTTGTGTCCGCGACACAGGCCACAAGCGCGTTCCGTTGCCGCCACAGATGATAAGCGGATAGATCTTTGTCATGGCAGCCCCACAGTTTTTGGCAAAGAGCTACCGAACCAGGCCTTTGACAATCGCAGTTGCCCCGCCTTGCCAATATCCTCGGGCGTCAGCATGCCTTCGGGTGGTACAAGCCGGACTGGAACGAACAGATCGCCCCGCAGACTGGCGGTATTTGTCGCAGACGTCAGAACAACGCGCACCGGAATGGTGCGCCCGTCGTTCAGATCAAGATACGCCTGCTCGCCCGTCATGACTTTCGAAAGCCCTTCGATACTCATTTGTGTTTGAACTCTGACACTCGTGGTGGGTTCAAAAAAAGACAAAATTGAGTCAATTGGAAGAACTGTTGCTCCTTCAAAAATGCCTTCTGTTACAACGACTTCACAGTCGCAGGGTAATTGGAAGTTCAGCACGTCACCGGCGTTTGAATTGATCGAAAAGACGACTTCGCCCTTTTTCGCATTTGGATTCAGGAATGACACCTGACCCGCAGTGGTTGCCTTCATGTCCTGGCCCGTGCGTTCAACGAAAACGGGACGGGGTTCATAGCTTTGCGTGGCGCGTGAAAGTAACAAATTCGATGCGACCAGGATCAGCGTCACTGACGCCACAATGACGGCAAGGCTACGGATGCGGAACTTGCTGGCCTTGGGGTCTGACCCTTTGGCGGGTTTAGGCATGATGGGGCCGGTATAGCCCAACATGCCACCCATCGACACGAAGTCGCCGGCAAGGAAGGTGTTCATGATGTAGCGCAGCTGCGGCAGATGCGCGCCCGCGGGATCCATGAATTGCAAGGTCATTTCGCCTTCGCGGCGCGATGCTGCGACAACGATTTCGGGATAAAGCGTGACGCTGAACCCCTGAAAATCAAACTGCAGCTTGATAACTTCGCGGTGGCCCTTCCATGCGGGGTCAAGCGGCCCACCAATATTGACATAGGCCGCCGTGACGGAAAGTTCGTTCCCTTCCAGCTTGTTCTCGCCCACCCAGGCCTTGAACGGAATTGGCAGGATCGGATGTTCGCTGTCATAGACAAAGTCCTGTGGTACCGACTTGGGTACCTCAGCCCTTGGGGCCGCAGGCGGTTGCGCCCGCGTCGCCACCGGCGCCGGTTCGACTGGTGCCTGCGCCACAGGCTCTACCGCACGGGGCGCGGGCGGAGGGGGTGGGGTGGCTGGGCTGGTGAAGGGATTGTTCATCTGAGTCTCTCTTTGTGCCCGGGCGGGTCATATCTGGGCGAGGAGGATCACGAGAATTGTTAACCAAACCAACGAAAGCGCATGGTGTACGGTCGATTCAAACGCCATCAACCGCGCCGAAACGCTTGGTCCGCCGACCCCACCGGATGCGCCTTGACGGGTCCATTTCTGACGGTCGAGCCGAAACATGACGAAGGTTTTGACAATTGCGCCGGCAATTTGACCAAAATACAGGATCGGCGGATGGGTGACCGGAAACCATGTGCCCCGGAACAACGAGATGATTGCACAAAACGCATAGCGCGTCATCATCACCCAAGCGATGTAGAACGGGATGATTGCCAGCGTTGTCGTCGCAGCGGCATAGGCCACAGAAATTGGCCCGATCAGCGTTGTCCACATCGACACGCGCTGATCCATGATCGACCACCAGGTGAAACCGCCGATCTTTCGCGGGTTTTCACGCAAGGCGCGCCCGTTGGTGCGCATCATATTGCCAAACCACCGCACCATCAGCACTTTCGAGCTGTCATAGAACGTCGGGCGGGGCTGGGTTTCCATCGACCATGACCGCACGTCGGGCAGGTAGGCCATCTCGTAGCCGTTCGTCAGCAGCCAGTACCATGTCGACTTGTCATCACCCGTCAGAAAGGTCACGCGTCCCAGCCGCCAATGTTCCAAAAAGTCATGGTTGATGCCGTTGATGAAATCGGGCCGTGTGGCCAGATCAGCGCGGAACACCGACATGCGCCCGGTCAGGGTCAGCACGCGGTTGCCAAGCCCCATAGAGCACATCATCACTTGCCGCTGATTAAAGCGCAGGATGAACCAGTCGCGGAACAGGTTCTTTTTTTCGATCAGCACGCCTTCATCCGTGGTCAGTGCGCCCAGTTTGGGGTTGGTGAACATCGGAGCCGATTGCGCCACAACATCTGCAGGCACCAAGGTATCGCCATCAACAAAGACGATGATGTCGTATTGCGTCGGCGCATGGGCCGCGATGATCCGCAAGGAACGCGCCAGAGCGTCACGTTTGCCATTTGCCTTGATGCGGTCGATCACCAGCTTTGTGCGGCTCAGGTCTTCGCGACTGTTATCCCAAATACTACGGATCAGGCGTTCATCCGCACCATCCACAACCGACGCAACAATCGTGGCGCCGTCGCGGGCAGTAGCCGCCGCATGAAACAGTGCCCGGTAACATTGGACCGTGGCCGCAGGCTCCACCATGTAGGAGGTCACAAGGAAATAGGCGTGCGATGGCACGCCGCGCCGGGCAAAACGTTCCCACGCACGGGCTTTACGCCGGGGATAGCTGATCCGGTAAAAGATTGCCGCCCGGGTAAAGTTAACTGCCGCCCAAGTATACCGCCACGTTCCCAGGAACCCCAGGATGAAGACGGTATGCGCGGCATTGTGCATTTCGCCCAAAAAGCCTTTCGGCACCATGGTCGTCAGCAACAACACCAGCGCCCAATAGGCCCCGTGAGTAACAGCGGTCAGCATCACTGATTACCAGCAGATGCCCTGATAGTGCCCATCAGACACCATCGCGCGGTTCATCCGGGTCAGGTCCAATACGGGACGCGACTTCGCCGCCTTTTCAAGTGACCCAACGGTCCCGCGATAGTAGTTGCCCACCAGAATCGCATCTGTTGACCCGATCAGATCATCCAGATCTTCGACCATGCGGTCACGCAGATCGGGGATCACGTCATTGCCACGCCCCGCTGCCGCCGATTTGCTGGCATAAGCCTCAAAGACATAAGGGTCATAGATATCCACCCCCACGCCGTTCTTGATGAGGCGGGCTGCCAGTTCGGCCAGGGGGCTTTCGCGCAGGTCATCCGTGCCGGGTTTGAAGCTGATGCCGACAAAGCCCACTTTCTTGGCGCCTGATGCTGCGATCATATCCTCGGCGCGCACGATCTGCGCCTCGTTCGCCGCGATCACCGCATCCAGCAGGTGTGTTGGTGTGCCCGTCGTCGTCGCCAGATGCCGCAGCGCCCGCACGTCTTTTGGCAGGCACGACCCGCCAAACGCAAAACCGGGGCGCATGAAGTATTTCGACATTGCTACTTTTTCGTCGGAACACAGGATTTCCATGACGGACTGGCCGTCCAGCCCGTTCGCCTTGGCAATGTTGCCGATCTCGTTCGCAAAGGTCACCTTCACCGCGCGCCATGTGTTCGACGTGTATTTTACCATTTCCGCCGTGCGCAGGTCTACCACATGGATCTTGCAATCCAGTCCGGTGTTCAGTGCTGTCAGGAAATCGCCCGTGGGTTTGTCCATCGCACCAAAGACGATCAGGCCGGGTTCATAGTAGTCTTCGATGGCGGTGCTTTCGCGCAGAAACTCAGGATAGTAGCCGACGCCGAAATCCTTGCCCGCCACTTTGCCCGATGCGGACTCCAACGTCGGGATGCAAGTGCCTTCGCAGCTGCCCGGCACGATGGTCGACCGGATCACCACCGAATGAAATGCCGCTTTGCGTGCCAGTGCCGTGCCAATATTCGCGCAGACCCCCTGGACATACGACAGGCCAACCGAACCGTCCGGCGCGCTTGGCGTGCCCACACACAGAAAGCTTGCATCCGTGTTGTCGATGGCGAACTGCACATCATTTGTCGCGGTCAGTTTGCCCGCATCCACGACCTGCTTGATCAACTCATCCAAACCGTTTTCGACGATCGGCGACAACCCCGCGTTGATTGACGCGATTTTCGCGGGATCGACATCCACAGCGATGACCTGATGCCCATCACGCGCCAAGCACGCTGCCGAAACGACACCAACATACCCGATACCAAACACGCTAATTCTTGCCATTTTGCTGCCTCGTCGTTTTTTGTTGTTTGTATATTTTCGTTAGAATGTAGAGGCTTGCCCACGTTCGTTAAAGTCAAATCAGGCTTAGGCGGAACGCCGCTGATACCGCGTGTCTATTCTGCTACAGACTGATTCGCCCCTACATCCGCTGGTGCCGTTTCGTTAACAATCCCTAAATCTGGTGATATATTGGCTGTGAGAATGGTCACAATTCCGCCATATCCTTTTGGTTGAGCGGGTGTGGTCAAAATCTTCCCTTTGCATCAGTCTTGACCACATCCTTCCCATCGGCCAAGAACATCGGCAACATCAACAGGGCGGTCAACAGCCCGGAACAGCAGGCCCTACCGCTTTCCCCGCCGCCTTCCGGAACACTGCTAAAGGAGACGCGATGGCCCGGTCCATCTTGCCATTGACTGTTTTGATGCTGGCGCTTGTTGCCTGCGGTCAGGTGATTACCATCGCCCTACCCGGCGGGCCTTCCCCCGTTGCCGCTGCCGCAACAGCGCCGACAACTGTGCGGGGCCTTGGGCAATTGGAACCTGTGCCCGTGGGGTACGAACGGTTATTCACCAACACCTCTTATGGTTACCGCCCATCCGGCCCGGGTGAACCCGTGCGTCGTGGTGAAACCAGCGAACGGTTTGAATTGCGTCTTGGCGATTGTGATGGGTCCGATTGCCCGAATGGCCGCGCCCGAACCGAAATCCGCGAAGTGGTATCTGAGGCGAAGGCAAAGTTGAATACGGACATCTGGTATGGCTACAGCTTTCTGAATGGCAATGTGGGCAGCGTGACCAAGGCCACATCGCCCGGCGCTGTTTTTGGCCAGTGGAAACTGGACGGCGACCTGCCGCCGGTGTTTCGTATGACGCAACAGGCAGCAACTGAGAGTAACTTTGCCGCGTGCGACCCGTCAGTTTGCAGCCCGATGGGGGCCGCAACCGATGATGTGGTGGTCGAGCTGGAGGATATGCACATCACGCGTCAATGGGGTGCAGCACAGAACAATGGGGCGGTGTGTCGGTTGTTCAACATGCAGGCGGCGCAAGGCAAGTGGATGGACATTGTCGTGAACACCAACTTTGCCACGGATGGAAACGGCTATCTGCGCATCTGGGTGAATGGCGAATTGCGTTGCAACTATTTTGGCGGGTTGGTGTCGCCACAAGGTTTCCTGAACGCAAACGCCGTGCCCACCCACCGCCGCGGGATCTTTGCAGCCAGCACCAAACGTTGGGCAGCGCAACCGACTGCGGCAGGCGTGCCGAATATGGTGGTCTATTACGACGAATTCCTGGTGGGAAAATCACGGGCAGAAGTGGATACGCGGTTGCGTGAGGCAAATTCGGCGGCGGCGAAGGATTGACGCGGCAGTTGTGCCACGTTTATCCATCACAATGATTGATTTTTCATTAAAAGCCCGCGCCTGCGCCACTGCCCTGCGTGACCTGTTTCCGGAAACGCCGTTGCATCGCAATGATCACCTTTCGCAACGCTATGATGCGGACATCTGGTTAAAGCGTGAAGACCTGTCACCCGTGCGCAGTTACAAACTGCGCGGTGCCTTCAATGCAATGCGCAAGGTGCGTGAGCAGAACCCGGCGCAAATGCGGTTTGTCTGTGCGAGTGCGGGCAACCATGCGCAAGGCGTGGCTTATGCCTGCCGCCATTTTGGAGTGCATGGGGTGATCTTTATGCCGGTGACCACGCCACAGCAAAAGATTGATAAGACACGGATTTTTGGCGGCGATGCGGTGGAAATTGTGCTGACGGGCGACTATTTCGACCAGACGCTGCTGGCGGCACAGGACTATTGCGCGGCACAGGGAGCGCATTTCCTGTCACCCTTTGACGATGCGGATGTGATCGAAGGGCAGGCGACGGTGGGCGTTGAACTGCTGGACCAGTTGGGCGCCAGCCCGGATATGGTGATTTTGCCGGTCGGTGGTGGTGGGCTGTCATCTGGGGTGACGCGGTATTTGCGTGAGATGTCACCTGCGACGGACTATCGGTTTGTGGAACCTTTGGGTGGGGCGAGCCTGATGGCGGCACTGCAGGCGGGTGGGCCTACGCGGTTGGCAAAGGTGAACAGTTTTGTCGATGGGGCGGCTGTGGCGCGGTTGGGGCAGGCGAATTATGACCTGTTATCATGGGTTTCGCCGGACCATGTGCTGCTGGCCCCGGAGGACCGCATCTGCATCACCATGCTGGAAATGCTGAATGTAGAAGGCATCGTACTGGAACCTGCGGGTGCCCTGTCAGTGGATGTGCTGCCGGAATTGGCGGATGCGATCCGGGGCAAATCTGTGGTTTGCGTGACGTCTGGCGGGAATTTCGACTTTGAGCGCCTGCCGGAAGTGCGGGAACGGGCGCAACGCTATGCGGGATTGAAGAAGTATTTCATCCTGCGCATGCCGCAAAGACCGGGGGCTTTGCGGGAATTCCTGATGATGCTGGGGCCGGATGATGACATTGCGCGGTTTGAGTATCTGAAGAAATCGGCAAGGAACTTCGGGTCGGTGCTGATCGGGATTGAGACAAAGCATGCCATGAATTTCACAACGCTGTTTGCGCGACTGGATGATGCGGGTTTTGCATACCGGGACATTACGGCGGATGAGACTTTGGCGGAGTTTCTGATTTAGCGGATTTTTCGGTGTAAAGTGCGGGGATTGCTGGCAAAACAACGTCTTCCTGGCGTCTTCCACGCGTCTTCTTTACATGTGCACGTTCATGATACGTCAGAGCGCGCAGTGGTGGGTGACCCTTCGCTGGCGCGAAGAACCACGCCACCCTACAACAGCGCTACATCATACTTGGCAAACACGCGGTCGGCGGTGATCAGTGTCAGGCCCTCGACCCGCGCCTGGGCGATCAGCAGACGATCGAAGGGGTCGGCATGGTGCAGGGGCATGGTTTCCACAATACGGGCATGCGCCCATGTGACAGGCAGTTCCAGACAGCCTGCGTCCACCGCGCGATCAAAGACATCTGCCGGGGCGGGCATTTTGCCGGTGGCGCGTTTGATGGAGACTTCCCAGACGCTGACGGTGCTGATGTAGATTTCTGCATCATCCATCAAAAGGATATCTCGAAACCGTTTTGGCATTGCCGGATCGGCAGTGACAGACCACAGCACGATATGCGTATCGAGCAGCAGTCTCACTGCGGGAAAATCTCGCTGGCGGAAAAAAGGGCGGCGACTTCGGCATCGCCATCGTTGATGTCATCTGACATCTTGAATTGCCCCTTCATGCAGCCCCACAACTCTATCTTCTTCTTGCGCCGTGGCGGCACCAGCATGGCGACGGGTTTGCCATAGCGGGTCAGTTCGACCTCTTCGCCCGCCTCGGCCCTGCGGATGAGGTCGGCGAATTGGGCTTTTGCTTCGGCGATGGCGATTTTCATGGAGTGCCCCTGATGATGACCATAATGTAGGTCATCTTTTCGGCAAAGGCACCGATTCAGGCGGCGTCATCGGTGGGGCGCAGATTGAACACTTCGCCGGGGAAGTACTTTTCCAGCCGGACATCAGCGGTGCGGGCGTGGCCTTCCATGCCTTCCATGCGCGAGATGCGTGCTGTGGCGAGGGCGAGGTCACGCGAGGCTTCACGCGTGGCGCGCTGCCAGGTGACGGTTTTCATGAACTTATGGACGGAGAGGCCACCGGTATAGCGGGCGGCACCAGAGGTGGGCAAAACATGGTTGGGGCCGGAGGATTTATCGCCAAAGGCGACGGTGGTTTCTTCGCCCAGAAACAGCGAGCCATAGGCGGTGAGGCGGTGCAGCCACCACGGCAGGTCTGCAGCCTGCACATGCAGATGTTCGGGGGCGGTTGTGTCAGCGACTTGAGCCATGGTTTCGGCACTGTCACACAAGATGACCTCGGCATAATCGGCCCACGCGGCGCGGGCGTTTTGGGCGTTCAGATCGGGCAATTCAGCAATCAGGGTGGGGACCATGGCCATGACTTTGTCGGCCAGGGTGCGGTCGGAGGTGACGAGCCAGACGGGGGAGTTATAGCCATGTTCCATCTGCCCGACCAAGTCCCATGCGACAAGCAGGGGGTCGGCTGAGGCGTCGGCGATGACCATGCTGTCGGTGGGGCCTGCGAACATGTCGATGCCGACGCGGCCATAGAGGATGCGTTTCGCCTCGGCCACATATTGGTTGCCGGGGCCGACGAGCATATCGGCCTTTGGCAGACCAAAGTGGCCGTTGGCCATGGCGGCGACGCCCTGCACGCCACCGAGGTTGAGGATGTGATCGGCACCGCACAGGTCCATGGCAAAGATGATGGCGGGGGGGATGCCAATGCCGGGGCGCGGGGGGCTGCAGGCAGAGATGTGGGTGACACCGGCAACTTTGGCGGTGGTGATGGTCATAATGGCGCTGGCGATGTGGCTGTAACGGCCACCGGGGACATAGCAACCGGCGGCGCCGACGGGGATGTGCTTTTGCCCTGCGATCAGGCCGGGAAGGATTTCAATCTCACAATCGGTGATGGTGGCCTTTTGTGCCATGGCAAAGCGGGCGATATTGGCGTGGGCAAAGCGGATGTCGTCTTTCATCTGGGCGGGGACGGCACCCGCAGCGGCGGCACGGGCGGCGTCAGACAGAATGACATCGCCATCCCACCCATCCATCGTGCGGGCATAGTGGCGGACGGCATCATCACCGCCAGCCTCGATTGCGGCCAGCATGCCTGCGACCTTCACGTTGACATCGGCCTGCCCGGTATCGGCACGGTGGGTGGCTTTTTTGAGGTAAATTATCATGCGGGGCCTATAGCAGGGAGAAATTGGCGATTTCAGAGACGAGCACATCGAGGGTATCAAAGACGGTGGCACGGGGGTCTGTCGCATCAGCAATCAGGGAAAATTCCGTGCAGGCGATCATTTGGACCGTGACGCCTGCGTTATAGAGGGCAGTGGAGGCGGCGCGCAGGGTGATGCGGGCGGCATCGGTGGGGCCATGTGCCTTGATGTTGCGGATGGCGGTCAGCATGGCAGCTTCATCGGCGGGATAGGCGGGGGTCAGACCGCGGGCGGCAAACGGAGCATCAAACAGGGCAATGCGGCGGAGGGCGGGAGAGGCGAGGATGGCGATTTGGGTACCCGCTTGTGCAAGGGTTGCGGCGTGGGTGACACTTGCGGCGACCATGTCGATGAAGGGCACCTGAAGGACGGCGCGGATATCGCCCGCATAGTGGTGGGCGGTGTTGCAGGGCATGGCGATGGCGGCGGCACCGGCGGTTTGCAGGCGCTGGGCCATGGCGGCAAGGACGGGGCCGGGGTCATCGCCGGTGCCGTCGATCAGATAGCGGATGCGGGATGGCACCTGTGGGTTCTGATCGACGATCAGGGGGATGTGGCCTGCGTCATCAGTGGCGCGGGCAGCGGTCAGCAGGCGCTGCATCAGCAGGACCGTGGCCTGCGGCCCCATGCCGCCAAGGATGCCCACGCGGCGTGGCATCAGGCGAACACGGCGTCATAGGCGAAAAGGGCGGCGGAGCCGCCGGTGTGCAGAAAGACGATGCGTTCGCCCTTTTTGAAGCGGCCTTTGCGGCAATAGTCGATGAGACCCGCGGCGCCTTTGCCGGAATAGACGGGGTCGAGCAGGACGCCTTCGAGTGCGGCGAACATCTTGATGGCCTCTATCGTATCTGCAGCCGGGATACCGTAGCCGGGGCCGACATAGTTGGTATCGGCGATGACATCAGCGCGTTGCACAACATCGGGACAGCCGAGTTTGGCAGCGGTTTTGAGGGCGAGGTTATAGACGTTCTCCTCTTGTTTGGCCTGTGGCGCGCGGACGCCGAAACCGAGCAAGGGGATTTGGGCGTTGATGGCCTTTAGGCCCGTAATCAGGCCCGCTTGGGTGCCTGCACTGCCCGTGGCGGTGACCAGATGGTCGATGACAAGGCCACGGTCGTTGGCCTGTGACACCAGTTCAAAGGCGCAGTTGACATAGCCCAGCGCGCCTGTGGCGTTGGAGCCGCCGCCGGGGATGGTGTAGACCTTCTTTCCGTTGGCGCGAAAGGTATCGGCCTGCCGTTCCAGTTCGGCGTTCATGTCGGGCAGACCGCTGACCTTTGCGGTGGTGGCCCCATGCAGATGGTCCAAAAGGACGTTGCCGTTGGTGTTGTAATTGGCATCGTTGGAGCCTGTGCGATCCTCTAGCAAAATATGACAGGCGACACCCAATTTGGCGGCAAAGGCAGCGGTTTGGCGGGCGTGGTTGGATTGGGTGGCACCGTGGGTCATGACCAGATCGGCCCCCATTTGCTGCGCCTCGGCCATCAGGAATTCGAGCTTGCGGGTTTTGTTGCCGCCGGTGGACAGGCCCGTGCAATCATCACGCTTGATCCAGATTTCGGGCCCGCCCAGTTCGGCTGACAGCCTGTCCATCCGTTCCAGCGGGGTGGGCAGGTGGGCCAGAAAGATGCGGGGAAAGCGGGCGAGGTGCATGGGGGTATCCTTGAGGATTGTGCAAGTTCAGCAGTGATACAGCGTTAGGAAGGGGATGCAATTTCGAAAACTGCAGGTTAAGTTGCAGGACATGCAATGTGAGGGTGTGATGCGTCTGGAATGGTTGGAAGATATTCTGGCGGTGGCCAAGACGGGGTCGTTCAGCCTTGCGGCCCAGCAGCGTAATCTGACGCCATCGGCATTTTCGCGGCGCATTCAGGGGATTGAGGATCATCTGGGGGTGGCGCTGTTCGACCGCACGCGTAAACCTGTGCAACTACGGCCTGCGGTGACGGATTTGCGTGACCAGATGGAGCGGGTGGTGGGGGAATTGCGCCAGTTATCGGCCGCGTTGCGGCGGGGGGATGGGGCGAACCGGATTGTGCTGGCCAGCCAGCATGCGCTGACGGCGGCGCTGACGCCGGGGCTGGTGGCGCGCATTCACGCCGTGCATGCGGATGTGTATCTGCGGTTGCGATCGGCCAATCTGGACGACTGCTTTGCGCTGCTGTTGTCACGTCAGGCGGATGTGGCGCTGGTGTACCGGGTGGCGGGTGGGGTGCATCCGATCAGCGCGGATTACATTGAAACGGTGCTGATCGGGCAGGATACGCTGATCCCGGTGTTCGCGACGGCGCAGTTGGCCGCATACCATCAAGCCTTGGCGATGGGCGTCTTGCGCGTGATCGCCTATCCGCGGGACGTGTTTCTGGGCGACGCGGTCGAGCGGCGGATTTACCCGGCATTGCAAGCCAAATACCGCATTCAACCCGTGGCGGAGACGGCACTGACGTTGGCGGCACAAGAGCTGGCGGTGGCGGGGCTAGGCGTGGCGTGGTTGCCCTGTTCACTGGCGCAGGACAAGCTGGCAGACGGGCGGTTGACCGACCTGTCTGGTGATTTGCCCGCGATGCGGCTGGACGTAACAGCAGTGCGGCTGACATCAGAGCGTCAACCCGTAGCAAATGCAGTTTGGGCTGTTTTGGCAGGTTAAGCCGCCGTGGCGGTATCCAGCCCATCCAGCAAAGCGGATTTTGACGCGGCATAGGCCTGCATCACGGCGGCGGTATCAACGGTTTCCGCCTGACCCTTGGCAGCGGCGCGTTCGCCTGCCTGGCACAGACCTGCGAGTTGATCGAGGCCAAGGTTCAATGCGGAGCCTTTGAGGAAATGCAATTCCGCCTCCAGCTCTGCCTCTGGCACGCCATGGGCAAGCCGTTCGGCAACGCCGTCGGCCTCTTCGAGAAACATGTCGACCACTTCCATGAAACTGTCCGGCCCGATTTCAGACCGCAATTCCTGCACACGTTCCCAGTCTATCATCACACCCAAGCCCCTTTTGGCCACCATTCCCCGTGACCACCCTGCCTTTGCCACCTTAACGAAGCGTTTCCGGGGCAACCCAATTCATTTCACATTTTGCGCTTCACCGGCAGTTAACCTGTGGCGGCAATAGTGTGGCGTGATCCGTGGAATGAGGCAAGCCGTGCGCGTTGTAGCAAGTCATCCTGTACCCCTGCCGATTCCAGTGGCCACACGGCGGGTTCTGGTGGTGGATGACAGCCGGGCGCAGCGGCGCATTCTGGCGCTGTCACTGGCGCGCTGGGGCTATGCGGTGGATGAGGCGGAATCGGGGGGGCAGGCACTGCAGATGTGCGAGGCTGTGGCCTATGACATCGTGCTGAGCGATTGGATGATGCCGGGCATGACGGGTTTGGAATTCTGCAAGGCGTTCCGGGCGATGCCAAGTGAGGCGTATGGGTACTTCATCCTGCTGACATCAAAGTCGGAAAAGGCGGAAGTGGCGGGGGGGCTGGAGGGCGGGGCGGATGATTTTCTGACGAAACCAGTGAATGCGGATGAATTGCGGGCGCGGTTGCGGGCGGGGGAGCGGATCCTGTCGATGCAGCACCAGTTGGTGGAAAAGAACCGGCTGGTGGGGTCGACGCTGAACGAATTGCAAAAGGTGTATGATCTTTTGGATCGCGATTTGTTAGAGGCGAAAAAGCTGCAACAAAGCCTTGTGCGGGATCGGTGGCGGGATTTTGGGGCGGGGCAGGCTGCGTTGCTGATCCGGCCATCGGGGCATGTGGGGGGCGATCTGGCGGGGTGGTTCCGCATCAATGATCGGCGCATTGGGCTGTATTCGGTGGATGTGGCGGGGCATGGGGTGGCGTCGGCGATGATGACGGCACGACTGGCGGGGCTGTTGTCGGGCGATTCGCCGGATCAGAATGTGGCGCTGACGGTGGATGCGGAGGGTGTGCGGGATGCGTGGCCACCCGAGAAGGTGGCAGAGCGGCTGAACCGGATGATGATTGAGGACATGCAGGTGGATCAGTATTTCACGCTGGCCTATGCGGATGTTGATCTGGTGACGGGGTTGGTGGCCATAGTGCAGGCGGGGCATCCGCACCCGACAGTGGTGCGGGGTGGGGTTTATGCTGAATCGTTAGGGGCTGGCGGGCTGCCGATCGGGCTGATCCCGGGGGCGACATATGAGCGGATCGAAACGCGGCTTGCGCCGGGGGACCGGCTGTTTCTGGCGTCGGATGGCATTACG
>JANNBG010000126.1:0-2259 GCA_031385205.1 Rhodobacterales bacterium | reverse complement strand
CGGCGGGGCAGTATGCGATCAGGCCGTTGATATCGGCAGGGGTGATTGATCTGGACCGGATCGTGATTGACCTGAAGGCGGGGGTATCGGGGGCGGGGCGGAGCCTGAAGGAAAACCTGCTGTTCGCAGAGTTGTCAGAGGGGGTGCATCCCTATAGTGCGGGGGGCAAGCATCGGCATCTGGGGGAATTCGATCAGGAATTCAGTGCCTTGGCGGGGCGGCCTGTGCAGGTGCAGTTCACGCCGCATCTGCTGCCGGTGAACCGGGGGATTCTGGCGACGTGCTATGTCGAGGGGTCGCCTGAGACCATTCATGCGACCTTGGCAGCGGCCTATGCCGATGAAACCTTCGTGAAACTGCTGCCATTTGGGCAGTTGCCCTCGACAAGGGACATCCGGGGCTCCAACTACTGTCATCTGGGCGTGATTGGCGACAGGATCAAAGGGCGGGCAATGGTGGTTTCAGTCTTGGACAACCTGACCAAGGGATCATCGGGGCAAGCGTTGCAGAACGCGAACCTGATGCTGGGGGTGGATGAGGCGGCGGGGTTGTTGGGGGCTGCGGTCTTTCCATGAGGGGATTGAAGAAAAAACGCCGGATACAGATTATCGCCTTGGCGGTGGTTGCACTGGCAACCTCAACGGCGCTGATCGGCTATGCGATGCAGGACGGGATCAACTTTTTCCGAACACCGGCGCAGGTCGTGGCCCATGCGCCGGGACCGGATGAGGTGTTCCGGATTGGCGGGCTGGTGGAGGATGGATCGCTGGTGCGGGGGCAGGGGGATACAGCGTCATTCCGGGTGACGGATGGCGGGGGAACGGTGCCTGTGATGTATAAGGGCATCCTGCCGGACTTGTTCAAGGAAGGGCAGGGAACGGTGGCCTTGGGGTCGATGCAGGGGGGGACTTTTGTGGCGGTGGAGGTGCTGGCGAAACATGATGAGAGTTACATGCCGGCAGAAGTGATCGACGCGCTGAAGGCGCAAGGGGTGTATGTGGCGCCCAAGCCGGGGTCGTAAGGCGATATCTCTGTGCAGCAATAGGATGGGCCGTTTGCCCATCCACCGGGTCAGATGGGCAGATTGCCCATCCTACGTTCCGGTTGCGGGTTCTTCGATATCATCGGCTGTTGTGACATCCACGCGAAAGCTGCGCATGATGAAATCGGGCACATGGTCGCCCATGCCCACGACGGACGGCCCACGATGATCGTCGCGGCGTGGTTCGCGCCGGGGTTCATCGCGCCGGTCGTCTCGGCGGGGTTCGCGGCGGTCATCGGCGCGCTCTTCCCGACGGGGTTCTTCCCGGCGCGGTTCATCCCGGCGACGGTCGTCGCGGCGCGGTTCTTCACGGCGGGGGGCGGGTGCCTCAACCACGGCCTCGACTGCAGCAACCTCCGCAGGTTTTTCCACGCGCGGCCCACGGTCACGCCCGCCACGGCTGCGACTTGAACGCTCGCCACCACGCTCGCCCGACCGCTCACTGCCGCGCTCTGGTCTGGGTTTATCCTCGCCCGCGTCAT
Source organism: Rhodobacterales bacterium (assembly GCA_031385205.1). Classification (GTDB taxonomy): domain Bacteria; phylum Pseudomonadota; class Alphaproteobacteria; order Rhodobacterales; family Rhodobacteraceae; genus JAAFHS01. The sequence goes on along the minus strand of JANNBG010000126.1, from coordinate 735 downwards.
CCATCGCCCCTGCAGGCAATTCGCCTGCCGGGATGTCCATCTTCACCAATGACGTGATGGCCGCCAGATACTTGGCGTCCGACGGCACGGCAATCGTAAAGGCTTTGCCCATCCGCCCGGCACGGCCGGTGCGGCCAATGCGGTGGATGTAGTCTTCGGGGTGCGAGGGCACATCGAAGTTGAACACATGGCTGACGGCCGGAATATCCAGGCCGCGTGCGGCCACATCGGAGGCAATCAGCAACCGCACCGATCCATCGCGAAATCCGTCCAGCGTGCGCGTGCGCACGGATTGGTCAAGATCACCGTGGATGGGGGATGCGTTAAAGCCATGCGCCTTCAAGGACTTGGCCACGACATCGACATCCATCTTGCGGTTGCAAAACACGATGGCATTGGTGCAGCCTTCACCTTCGGACCGGATCAGGGCGCGCAGGGCCGCCCTTTTCTCGACAAAGGAGCGGTCCTTGCGGGTGGGCACAAAGCTGAACAGCTTTTGTTCAATGGTCAGCGAGGCTGTCGCCTGACGGGCGACTTCGATCTTGGCCGGATTGGTCAGAAAGGTGTTGGTGATCCGCTCAATTTCCGGGGCCATGGTGGCGCTGAAGAACAGCGTCTGGCGCGTAAAGGGGGTCAATTGGAAAATACGCTCGATATCGGGGATGAACCCCATGTCCAGCATGCGGTCCGCTTCATCGACCACCATGATCTGCACGCCGGTCAGCAGCAGTTTGC
>JANNBG010000104.1:0-6653 GCA_031385205.1 Rhodobacterales bacterium | reverse complement strand
AAGGGATAGATCTTTGCGCCTGACCCGCCTGCGCCTGAACGGTTTCAAAAGCTTTGTGGACCCCACGGACCTGGTCATCCACCAGGGTTTGACGGGCGTTGTGGGGCCGAATGGCTGTGGGAAATCCAACCTGTTGGAGGCGTTGCGCTGGGTGATGGGCGAAAACCGCCCGACGGCAATGCGCGGCGGCGGGATGGAGTATGTGATCTTTGCCGGGGCGGCCACGCGGCCGGCGCGTAACTTTGCCGAAGTGGCGATTGTGATTGATAACGTGGATCGGTTGGCCCCTGCGGGGTTCAACGATCAGGATCAGATCGAGATTACGCGGCGCATTACGCGGGATGCGGGGTCGGCGTACCGGGCGAACGCACGCGAGGTGCGGGCGCGGGATGTGCAGATGTTGTTTGCGGATGCATCAACCGGCAGCCATTCCCCGGCGCTGGTGCGGCAGGGGCAGATTTCGGAACTGATCAACGCAAAGCCGAAGGCGCGGCGCAGGGTGCTGGAGGAAGCGGCGGGGATTTCGGGGCTGTATGCGCGGCGGCATGAGGCGGAGTTGCGGCTGGTGGCGACAGAACAGAACCTTTCCCGTGTGGATGATGTGCTGGAGCAGATGGCGGCGCAACTGGCGACGCTGGCGCGGCAGGCACGACAGGCGGCGCGGTATCGGGAAATTGGTGAGGATCTGCGGCGGGCCGAGGGGATGCTGTTGTATCGGCGCTGGCGCGAGGCGGATCTGGCGCGGTTGGCGGCGGATGATGTGTTACGGGCGCAGGTTCTGGTGGCATCACGGGCGGAAGCGGGGGCACGGGCGGCATCGGGGGTGCGCGAGGCGGCGGAAGGGGTGCTGCCAGCACGGCGGGAAGAGGAGGCGATTGCGGCGGCGGTGGTGCAGCGGTTGGTGCTGGAGCAGGTGGCGCTGGCGGATCAGGAAAGCCGTGCAAGGGCGATGATTGATACGCTGCGGGCGCGGATTGACCAGTTATCACGCGATATGGAGCGGGAAGCGGGGCTGAACAAGGACGCGGGCGAGACGATTGCACGGCTGGACTGGGAGATTGACCAGCTTTTGCGCGCCAGTGAAGGGCATGACGCCCGGTTGAGCGAGGCTGGTGAGGTGGCACGGGAAGCGGCGAGTGTGCTGTCGGAGCGGGAAACCCTGTTGTCGCAGGGCACGGAGGATGCGGCACGGCTGGCGGCGCGGCACCAGTCGGCGCAGCGGTTGCTGGCGGATACGCGGGTGACGCTGGACCGGGCAGCGGGCGAGGCCGAGCGGGCGAAGGTTTTGGTCGGTGCGGCCGAGGTTGCGCTGGTTGGGGCGCGGGAGGCGTTTGAGGCGGCGGGCGAGGGGCAAGAGGCGGCGGCGGCTTTGGCCGAGGCAGCGGAGGATGCGCTGCTGGCGACAGAAGGCGCGCGGGCCGAGGCGCAGGATCGGGAAGCAGAGGCGCGGGCGGCAAGGTCATCGGCGGAGGGTGAGGCGAATGCGCTGCGGGCCGAGGTGGCGGCATTGGCGCGGTTGGTGGAGCGGGAGGCACAGGCGGGGTCGCAACTGCTGGACCGGCTGGTGGTCGTGCCGGGGTATGAGGCGGCGCTGGGGGCGGCCTTGGCAGATGATCTGCGCGCGCCAGAGGTGGATGGTGCGGGGCGGTCAGGCTGGGCGTTACTGACGGATTATGCGGATGTGCAGGCGTTGCCTGCGGGGGTTTCGCCTTTGGCTGACCATGTGACGGCACCTGCGGTGCTGGGGCGGCGGCTGGGGCAGATTGGACTGGTCAGCCGCGATCAGGGCTTTGCGTTGCAAGGCGCGCTGCGGCCGGGGCAGCGGTTGGTGAGTGTGGAGGGCGATCTGTGGCGCTGGGATGGGTTTCGGGCGGGGGCGGAGGATGCGCCATCGGCGGCGGCGTTGCGGTTAAAGCAGTTGAACCGGCTGGTGCAGGTAAAGCGCGATCTGGAGGATGTGGCAGCGCGGGCTGAGGGGGCGTTGCGGGCGCATGAGGCGTTGCAGGCGCGGCTGGCGGATCTGGCGCGGGCGGACCAGATGGCGCGGGATGCGCGGCGGAGTGCAGACGCAAGGGTGACGGATGCGAACCGGGTTTTGGCGCGGGCAGAGGCGGATGCGTCGATCGCGGGGGGGAAGCTGGAAGCGGCACGGCTGGCGGTGACGCGGTTTGAGGATGAGGCGATGGCGGCGCGGTCGCGGCTGCGTGAGGCGGAAGACGGGGTGGCGGAACTGCCGGACCTGGAGGCTGTGCGGGGGATGGTGGAAAGCGCCAAGCAGACAGTCGAGGCAGCGCGGGTGTTGATGCTGACGCGGCGGTCGGCACATGACGAGCTGCGGCGTGAGGGCGAGGCGCGGGTAAAGCGGAGGCAGGAAGCGACAAAGGAGTTGTCGGGCTGGAAGCACCGGCTGGAGACAGCGGAACGGCGGATTACGGAGCTGGGGGAGCGGAAGGCGGATTCCGTTGCGGAGCTGGAGGAGGCGTCTGCGGCACCAGAAGAGATTGCGGAGCGGCGTGAAGCCTTGGCGGATGCGATGGATGTGGCAGATGTGCGGCGGCGTGCGGCGTCTGATGCGCTGGTGACGGCAGAGGCTGCGTGGCGGCAAGCGCAGGTGGATGAGCGCGAGGCGGAGCGTGGGGCGGGCGAGGCGCGTGAGGCGCGGGCGCGGGCGGAGGCACGGGCGGAGGCGGCGGGGGAAGCGTTAAGGGCGGCGGGTGCGCGGATTGCGGAGGAGATGGAGATGTCGCCGGGGGAATTGCTGGATGGGTTGAAGGCGGACCCGGATGCAATGCCGGATGGGGATACCTTGGAGACGGAAGTGAATCGGTTGAAACGTCAGCGTGAGGCGTTGGGGGCGGTGAACCTGCGGGCGGAAGAAGACGCCAAAGCGGTGCAGGAGGAGCATGACACGCTGCTGGCGGAAAAGACCGATCTGGACGAGGCGGTGAAAAAGCTGCGCGCCGGGATTGCAGGGCTGAACCGTGAGGGGCGCGAGCGGCTGCTGACGGCGTTTGAACAGGTGAACGCGAACTTTGCGACGCTGTTCACGCATCTGTTTGGCGGCGGCGAGGCGCGGTTGGTGCTGGTGGAATCGGATGACCCGCTGGAGGCGGGGCTGGAAATCATGTGCCAGCCGCCGGGCAAGAAACTGTCGGTGTTATCGCTGCTGTCAGGGGGCGAGCAGACGCTGACGGCGCTGGCCCTGATTTTTGGCGTGTTCCTGGCGAACCCCGCGCCGATCTGCGTGCTGGACGAGGTGGATGCGCCGTTAGACGACGCCAATGTGACGCGGTTCTGCGACCTGCTGGACGAAATGGCACGCCGTACGGACACACGGTTTCTGGTGATTACGCACCATGCGGTGACGATGGCGCGGATGGACCGGCTGTTTGGCGTGACAATGGTGGAACAGGGCGTCAGCCAGTTGGTCAGCGTGGATTTGAAGAAGGCGGCGGCGCTGGTGGCCTGAACGCCTTGTGCACCATCCCGTCTTGAGTCAGCGCCTGCTGTGATCCTTTGCAGTGCAAGCGGGGTGATCGACACCTGCGCCAACCGCATCGTCGACTGGCAGGTATCACGCTTGGCCAAGACCGACAGCGTTCTGGCTGCATTTGAACCGGCAAGCCAAGCGAACCCCAAGGTGGAGCGTGCAGGCCCACCCAAATCATCACTTTGGCTTTATCGGCCGGGTCTTTGACGCCATTGAAGGCCGCCGACAACTCCTGCGCAGTCCGGCGCAAGGCATTTACCCGCGAAAATCCAGCGCCAGCGGTGAAAACTTTTTCCAGTATGTAACGTTTTCGACAGACATGCCTTGGCAGATTCGCCGTTGAAGGGCGCATTGCGCAGATTCTCGGCGACTTTTTGAAGCTTTTCAGGACAATTGTGCCTATTTCAAGCATTTTCGCCGCATCTGTAAGAAAATAATTTACAAGATGCATGGAGTGCGTCTAACGTCGCGGAAGCTTGGGATGTGGCAAGCGGGCGCGGCAATGACCGCAAACGCACATGACGGCGCGTTGTGTCTGGGAGAAGGCCGCACGGTCACGAAGGCACATAACAAACTTCAGAACCACCGGACCGATGTATCGGCCGGACAATATAAACGGGAGGAACAACATGTTCTATCGGCCAAAGAACGCACTTTACAAAAGCGTCAGCAGACGCAGGTTCATGGAACTTGGCGGCAGCGCCGTAACCATGCTGGGCACCGGCGCGCTGGGTGTTGGTTTGAACTCGGTGATGATGTCGACCCGCGTGCAGGCACAGTCTTCAGACGACGCGAAGTGGAAGCAGTTTGCCGGGTCAAAGCTGGTGTTTCTGTCTGAGAACACACCGCCGTCGTTTGCAATCCGCGAAAAGATCAAGTCATTCTTTGATCTGACCGGGATCGAGGTCGAGATTCTGACCGATGACCTGCCGGTCGTCCAACAAAAAGCCGGGATCGACCTGCGGAGCGGCAATGCGGATTATCCGCTGCAATACATCCAGGACAAGCCGATCGGTGCGCCGTTCGCAGATTTTTACGCCGATCTGTCACCGATGTTTGGCGATGAAACCCTGCCGCAAGACCCCGAGGGCTACGGCGATGATGTCTGGTTTGATAACTTTCAGACCGCCTGCGGCCGGTATTACGATGGCGAGCGTGTGATTGCATTGCCTTACGATGCTGCCGTCGCCTGCACCTTTTACCGTCGGGATGTGTTCGAGGCGAATTCCGCCGCGTTCGAGGCGGAATATGGCTATCCGATGGAATACACCAACGACACAACATGGAAGAACGTCCTTGATTTTGCGACCTATCTTAAGGCGCGCAAGGAGGCGGGCGAGGATGTGCCTTATGGCTATGCCCAGCATCAGGGGACATTCGCCTGGACCACGCAGCTGGATATTCAGCGGATGATGTTCGCGCATGGTCGCTGGACCGATTTCGACATCGACGACAAAATCGGCAGCAAGACGCCCGGCAAGACCAAGTGGGGCGACGATCAGTCCATTTTGATGCTGGAGAAGTTCAAGGCGCTGGCCGATGTGTCACACCCTGACAACCTGGCCAACGGCACGCTGGAGCTGAACACGGTCTATCAATCCGGCAATATCGCGATGCAGGTGCAATACCACGAATTCGCGGCCTCGATCGAGGACGAGAAGACCTCGGTTGCAGCAGGTGGGCGCACGGCTTATGCGCCTTGCCCAAAGGGCGCGCCGGAGTGGATCCTGAATGGCGGCGAGGCGGTGAACGGCACCAACTGCGGTATCGGCGGTATCGGCGTCAGCGGCAATGCGTCGGAAGAGATCAAACGCGCGGCCTATCTGTTCGCCATCTGGTCAACGTCCCAGCAGAACCAGTACGAGGTTTTGTCCGGCCTTGGTGGGACGCCAACACGCAAATCAGTATTGGCATTGCCGGATGTCGTGGCGGCGCGCGTCAGGCCCACCACCATGCCCAACGCACTGACCTTTGATGCGGTGTACGATTTCGGGATTAAGGATCCGAATTTTGTGTTGGGCCCAAAAATCCCGGAGGCGAACGAGTACCATTCGATCATCGCGTCTGAGACCCAAAAGATGTTGTCAAACGCCCAGACCCCGGCAGAAACTGCCAGCAGCGTGCAATCTCTGCTCGACAGTCTGAACGACGCATAAGGCGATAGAAGACTGGCGCGCCGGCGACTTGTCCGGCGTGCCTAACCACTTTCTGCAAAACAAGCCGAACCAATTCTCTTGAAGGACGCCGTCCGAAATGACCGATGGACCTGCTGACACTGGGGTTGCGCTGCTTTCGGGCGGAGCTTCATTGTTCCGTGCCCGCGGCACGTCATCCGACATCGAAGCGCGCCCGGTCACGGCCGCCCTGCCGCTGCCCGCGAAGTTGAACCCGGCCGCGCCGCGCCGCTATTATCTTTATCTTATGGCCCCTGCGATTGCGGTTCTGGCGTTCATCTCGCTTTATCCGTTTGTCTGGCTGATCGTGATGTCCCTGCAGGATGTCGGGGTGGGGACGGGTGAATGGGTCGGGCTGAAAAACTACACCCGGCTGTTCAACGATGCGCGGTTTCTTGAGGGGTGGGTTTTGCTGGCGCAATACAGCGCAATGTGCCTGACCCTGCAACTGAGCATCGGGTTGCTGCTGGCGGTGATCGTGAACGGCGCGCGCTGGGAAAAATTTCTGGTGACCGCTTTGCTGATGCCGATGATGATGGCGCCGGCGGTTGCCGGTCTGGTGTGGCTGTTTTTGTACAACGGCACGTTTGGTTGGTATCACTGGCTGTTCCAAAGTATTGGCTGGCTGGGCAGCGGGTCGATCCTGTCCAGCACCGATACGGCGATGCTGGCGATTGTGCTGGTGGATGTGTGGCAGTGGACACCGCTGATCACGCTGATCGCGTTGGCCGGGCTGAAACGCGTGCCGCAGGATCAGCTGGAGGCGAACATGGTCGATGGCGCCTCGCCCCTGCGCAACTTTTTTGCCATCACGCTGCCGAACCTTTACCCGGTGCTGCTGATCGCTATCATGCTGCGCTTTATGGATAATTTTCGCTTCATCGACGCGGCACTGGTGCTGACCGGGGGTGGACCTGCGGATTCGACCAAGATCCTGCCGATCTATTTGTTCGAGGTGGCGTTCAAGTTCTTCAAGCTGGGGCGTGGGG
>JANNBG010000049.1:0-1710 GCA_031385205.1 Rhodobacterales bacterium | reverse complement strand
CGGCGGGTGCCTATGCCTGCGAGGTCGAGGTGGACCCGGATACGGGGCGCGTGACCATCGAGAAATTCACCTGCGCCGATGACTTTGGCAATGTGATGAACCCGATGATCGTGGCGGGGCAGGTGCATGGCGGGGTGTCCCAGGGGATCGGGCAGGCCTTGCTGGAAAACGTGGCCTATGATGAAAACGGGCAGCTGCTGTCCGGGTCCTTCATGGATTACGCGATGCCGCGTGCGGATGATTTGCCGATGTTCACGGTGGACCATTCCTGCAACACGCCCTGCACGCACAACCCGTTGGGCGTGAAAGGCTGCGGCGAGGCGGGGGCGATTGGCACGCCGCCAGCGGTGGTCAATGCGGTGGTGAATGCGCTGCAACGTGGCGGACACAAGACTGTCACACATATCGACATGCCCGTGACGCCGAGCCGCGTCTGGGCCGCAATGCAGGGGGCATAAGATGCATAACTTTGAATTCGTGAAACCGGCCTCTGTTGCGGATGCGGTGAAGGCATTGGGTGCGGACAATGCCAAGGCTTTGTCGGGGGGGCAGACACTGTTGCCCACGATGAAGGCGATGCTGGCGCAACCGGATGTGATTGTCAGCCTGACGGGCATTCCCGATATGAAGGGGGTCTGCATGGCGGATGGTGGCTTGTCCATCGGGGCGGCCACGGCACATGCGGTGGTGGCGGCCGAGGCGGGGAAGTATTTCCCGGCTTTGGCAGACCTTGCTGGCGGGATCGGTGATCCTGCGGTGCGGTCGCGCGGCACGATGGGCGGGTCTTTGGCCAACAATGACCCGGCGGCGTGTTACCCGGCGGCAGTGCTGGCCACCGGGGCGACGGTGCACACGAACAGGCGCAAGATTGCGGCGGATGATTACTTTCAGGGCATGTTCGACACGGCACTGGACGAGGGCGAGATCATCACATCCGTCACTTTTCCGGTGGCGGAAAAGGCGGCCTATGTAAAGTTCGACCAACCCGCCAGCCGCTTTGCGCTGACCGCCGTGTTCGTGGCGAAATATCCGGGTGGCGTGCGCGTGGCGGTGACGGGTGCGTCGAACAATGGCGTGTTCCGCTGGAAGGCGGCAGAGGCGGCGCTGTCGGCCAACTTTGCGGTATCAGCGCTGGCGGGTTTAAGCCTGCCTGCGACGGATATGATCAACGATCTGCACGGCACGGCGGCCTACCGTGCACATCTGGCGGCGGTGCTGACCAAACGGGCGGTTGCTGCGGCGCACTGAACGGGTGCAAGGCAAAGAAACCCCTGCCGGAAACGGCGGGGGTTTTCGTTTGTCATGCAGGTGTCACTTCGCCGCGTTACCCACAGGCATGAACAAACCGCTTGGGGGTTGTCATGCTTTTTCCGCAAGATATAGTCAGGGCATGAAGACTCGTGAAGTTGAGGCAAGACTCGATGGACGGTGACTTTCGAACCAATTTCGTACGCGACCCTGCGGCGCTGAAGCATTTTCCGGCGCTGGTTCTGAATGCCGACTATCGCCCGCTGTCGTATTACCCTTTGTCGCTATGGCCGTGGCAAGAGGCGGTCAAGGCGGCGTACCTGGACCGGGTGACAATTGTGGCCGAATACGACCATGTTGTGCACAGCCAGCGGTCAGAGATTCGCATCCCATCGGTGGTGGTGCTGAAGGATTACGTCAAACCGCAGAAAAAGGTCGCCTTCACCCGATTCAACCTGTTTC
>JANNBG010000032.1:0-6220 GCA_031385205.1 Rhodobacterales bacterium | reverse complement strand
ACAGCCCTGTCTGGCAGCGAATTCGACATACTTTCCACCCTGTTGGCCAAACCGGGCCAGATCATGTCTCGCCAGACCCTTGCCGCTACGTCTGGCGATCCCGGTGACCGCGCCATTGACGTGAGGATTGCTCGCTTGCGCAAGAAACTTGGCGCGCTTGATGGCCGGACCGAAACCCTTCTGCGCACTGTCCGCGGCGAAGGTTACGTGCTGGATGTGCTGGCACCGTCATGGGTCTGCGGCCCTTAACCACACCAAGCGGGATTTATGGGCCATTGCAATTTGATTTTACATTACTGCGGTTATCCAGACAACAAAACACAGCGCGAGCCATGCTGATCGTCGAGTTCAGGGGCCAACAAAAGCAGCGTTTGTCTGGTGGCCTGTTCCTGCAGCGGCGGTTCTTCAGGCGATCCCGCCTCCAGTGCTGGCATAATACGTCAGACGTTTCGAAAGGCAACTTTGGGACCGCTGCATCGCGGCACAAGCAAACACCCGACTGTCCGCACTGGGCCGACAGCTCCATCGGCCAGCGTCGCGCCTTCTGCCGTGGCAAACCCGAACTGTATTCTTGCATCGCTAAAGGCTCCGCCCTTGCGCGGGCAAAGGTTATGCGCGAGCGCCATCCAACGCTGTCTCCCGGACTTCCGCGTGGAGCCGAGGGACGGACCTTTCCGACAGATGATATCCGCTCGTGCAGGCAGGGCGATCCCAACCGGCCGCCGTTGCCCTTGCGACCCCGATGTTGCCGACGGGCAGGGCCGCGGCGCAGCGCTGCTCTCCAACCGCTGTCAAGAGGAGGATGATCATCGCGAAGATGACCCAGATGCAGGTTGTGTCGACCGACTCAACCAAAGAAAGCTGAGCGGTAGTGTCCGTGCCGCCGAACACTCTATACAAGTCATTGCGTGCCGTGCGGGAGAGGCTCTGTGGTGCCGCCTCTGTCGGCGCATAGTGAGGCGGATGGGATCACAGCTTCGCCGACCGCATCGTCGCCCCCCATTGTTCCGGTGCACAGATCTCCATCCCTTTGTCCGCGAAAAAAGCTTGTCCCTTCGTCCCGCGCGCCGGTCTGACAGCCACCCAGCAAAGCGGGGGGCAAGGGTGGTCGAAATACCGCTGCCCGCACCTTGTCATTAACGGCCGTGCGCCCGGCGAAAGGCTCGTCGAGGACAGTACGACAGTCCGTTCTTGGATCGCCGAAGCACGTCTTTTGCCGTGTGTTGAGCGCGCCCGACTGGGTGCGAAATCTGCATTCCAAGCACACCTCGGTCGCACCCCCCGAACGTTCAGATCGTAACGCTCGGGCCTTTTCTCGTCCGTCGACATACCGACCCGAATGCGCACACCCGTCGTTCTCTGTGCAGTCAGATCGTCGATCCACGACCAAGACGGGCAGTTCCTGAGGTCGTAGTTTGGCGAACTCTGTCGTTCCCTTGCGTGGGCAGAACGGAGTGCTGCATGCACGACCGACCGATGGCAGGATAAAAAGCCGCGAGGTGCGGCCATGGGCGGTTGTGGTTTTTCAAATGGTTACAGGAAGAGTTGGCACATCGCGCTACTTGGGTGCAGCCTGCAAACTCGTCCCTTCTCCAGTGACCTGAATTGCTTGGCGCGATGTGCGGCGTTCGCGCCATGAGCGGCGAAAACGAGTTTCGTATCCGCCCGGGGCGGCATCCGATTATCATCCTCTTAGCGGGCGCGACCGTTCATCGCACAGGCGCTGGCTGCGGCGCTGAAGGTTGGCGGCTGTGCTTGCCGGGAAGGAAAGGGTGTGTGGCGCTTGCGGTGCGGCCGCGCCTCGTCTTGTGGTGTTTTCCTTTGGGTCGCCTGGTCTGCGGATCTCAGCAGCAGTTCAATTGGCGTTGAGCTCTATCGTGACTCGGGGGCGATGATCGTCAGGCAACCATTCCGCGTCCACGTTGCGCTTCACGCCCGCCGCGCAAACGCGTGCAATGCCTCGGGCTTCAGATGCGTGTAGCGCCGCAGCATTTTCCAGTCCTTATGACCGGTCACGAGTGACACCTGCTCAATGGCGAACCCGGCCTCGAACAGGCGGCTGGTGCCTTCGTGGCGCAGGTCGTGAAAATGCAGTTCTGCAATCCCCAACGCGCGACAGCCACGTCGAAACGCTGTGCCGACAGATCGGCTGTTGTAGGGAAACATCCTGCCCTTGGCAGACCCGGGATGGCGTGCCTGTTCGGCCAAGACTGTCCAGCCATCGTAACCGCTTGGTCCAAACAACGCGATACGCTGATCGTTGCCTTGCTTGTTGCGCGGGTCCTTGCGGTCGCGGATCAGCAGCATTCTTGTCCGTTCGTTTACATCCGCCCAGTCAACCCGGCAGATTTCATCCACGCGCATGGCCGTCGCGTTTGCGAATTTGATGATCCGCCCGATCGGAACGATCTGCCGATCATTCGCCTTAAACAATGCAATCAACGCTTCAACCTCGCTCTCTGACGGGCGCCGATCCTGTTCCATGCCCTTGCCGACCAGACCAAGCCGCTTCAACGCGATGCGCGCCAGCGCCACCTGTTCCGTCGAGATCGGTAACCCATGCACGGCGGAGGCATATGACAGGGCAAGCCTGATTGCCCCGATGTCGATCCCAAGTGTCACAGGCCCTGCGCCAGCCTTAGAACGGGCCCGTCCGAATTGGATCAGCCGTTCCAACTCCCCGAACGTCGTGATCCGTCCGATCCGGGCGCTGATTGGCGTTTCGTTGCGGTCGACGGAAAGCTCGGCTAAACGGGACCAGCGCGCGCCATGAACCGGACGGACGCTTTGCGATAATCGGCATATCGTGTGCAATCCGTCGTCGTAGTGTGGCGAAAAGGGGCGAAACGGGGCGGAGAGACGGCTGGTGGGCAGCCCGGCTAACAATTTGAGACTGCATAAAAAATGACAGAATATCAACCACATAGGCTATCCATTGCCCCGATGATGGATTGGACCGACCGCCATTGCCGGGTGTTCCATCGCCAAATGACGCGCCGTGCCATGCTGTATACCGAAATGGTGACGGCTCCGGCCGTGATTCATGGGCCGCGGGAGCGGCTGTTGGGCTATGCGGGCGTCGAACATCCGGTGGCTTTGCAGCTGGGTGGGTCGGACCCGGCGGAATTGGCGCAAGCGGTGCGCTTGGCCGCGCCTTACGCCTATGATGAGATCAACCTGAACGTCGGCTGCCCATCTGACCGTGTACAATCGGGCTGTTTTGGCGCGGTGCTGATGGAACGCCCCATGCTGGTCGCCGATTGTGTGGCGGCGATGCTGGCTGTGGCAGACGTGCCTGTCACGGTGAAGTGCCGCATCGGGGTGGACGATCAAGAGCCTGCACAGGTGCTGCCTGATTTCATCGAAAAGGTCAGCAGGGCAGGCGTCACGCATTTCATCGTGCATGCGCGCAAGGCGTGGCTGCAGGGCCTGTCACCGAAAGAGAACCGCGAGGTGCCGCCCTTGGACCATGCGCTGGTGGTGGCGATGAAGCAGCAGTTTCCGCATCTGACGATCTGCATCAACGGTGGGATTACGTCGCTGGATCAGGCGCGCGGGTTTCTGGCACAGGGGCTGGATGGGGTGATGCTGGGCCGGGCCGCCTATCATGATCCGGCAACAGTGCTGATCGGGGCAGATGCTCTTTGGGGCTGTGACTTTGCCCCGGATGCTGTCGCGGTGGTCGATGCGATGCGGCCCTATATCGCGGCGCATCTGGCGCAGGGCGGGCGGTTGCACCAGATCACCCGGCACATGCTGGGGCTGTTCGCGGGGCGCCCCGGTGCGCGGGGATGGCGGCGGGTGCTGTCGGAGCAGGCGAACAAGCCGGGGGCGGGGTTAGGGGTGCTGGATCAGGCTTTGGAGCAAGTGCTTTTGGCGGTGTGATGGGCAGATTGCCCATCCTACGCGATGGTCGTTTCGCTGTGCGGGATCATGCGTGTCAACCCAAAGGCCAGCACGCCGCAGATCGCTATCGTTGCCAGCATCGGTGTGGCCGTGCCATCAAAGAACGGCCCCATCAAGGCCACCATCAGCCCACCCGTCAGCATCTGCAGCGTGCCGCCCAAGGATGACGCCAGCCCCGCAATGTCACCATGGTCATCCAGCGCCAGCACCATTGTTGTGGGGATCACCAGCCCCAGACAGAAGTTTGCCGCGAACAGACCTGCAATGATGACGACCAGCGTGGCCCCACCCGCCAAGGCCACCGCGAACAGCGCCACGGTGCAGACCGCAAACCCCGCGCCAGCCCATGCCACCATCCGCATCGCGCCGTACCGCTGGCCCAACCCCGCCGCAAGCTGCGACGAGCTGAAAAACCCTGCCGCGTTCACCGCAAAGGCGAGCGAGAATTGCGTGGGTGTCAGACCGTAGCTTTGCGCATAGACAAAGCTCGCGCTCGCGATGAACACAAAGAAGCTCGCCATGCCGAACCCGCCAAGGAAGGTCAGCACCATGAACCCCCGGTCTGCCAGCAGCCGCTTTGCGCCCGCCCACATCACGGAAAGATCAATCGGTTGGCGGTGTTTCCGCGCCAAAGTCTCGGGCAGCAGGCCGTAGGTCAGTGCAAGACTTGCCACCGCCGTCACGGCCAATACACCAAAGATGACACGCCAGTCCGCCACGGCCAGAATGCCCGACCCCGCCAGTGGTGCCAGAAACGGCGAGATCGAAATTACCAACATGATCGCCGCCATCAACCGCGTGGCCTGATGGCCCGTATGCATATCCCGGATCACGGCGCGCGGAATGACCATCACCGCAGCCCCGCCCAAGCCTTGCACGAACCGCCCCACCATCAGCGCCTCGATCGACCCAGCCAAGGCACAAAGCACTGATCCGATTAGGAAAACGCTGACACCCGCATAAAGCGGCAGCTTGCGCCCGGCCTGATCGGCCCATGGCCCATAGATCAGTTGCGCCACACCAAAGGCTGCGAAATAGGCGATGATCGTGCCCTGCATGGCCTGTTCGGTTACGCCCAGATCGGCCTGAATCGTGGGCATGGCGGGCAGATACATATCAATCGCAAAGGGCCCAATGCAGGACAACAGCCCCAGCGCAAGTGCGGGGCGCAGCAGGGAGGTGGTCATGATGGTGCCTTTGGGTTGTGTGAGATGAGCGTAGCAAGGAGGTGGATGAGAGGGAAGGGGGGGCACCTGTTTGCGTTTCGGCGGTGCCTCTGATTAGCCTTGTGTCATAGGAGGCCGCCGCATGCCCGACATCACCGATCTTGCCATCATGACTGCCCTTCTGGCCGCCATCGGGGCCTTTGCGGGCGTGATTGCGGGGATGCTGGGGGTGGGCGGGGGCATCGTGCTGGTGCCTGCGTTTTTCTATGCCTTCTCGCAACTGGGCTATGGCGGTGACCACCTGATGCAGGTGTGCACGGCCACGTCTTTGGCGACGATAGTGGTCACATCGGTGCGGTCCGTCATGGGGCATAACCGGAAGGGCGCGGTGGATTGGCAGGTGTTGCGCGACTGGGCACCATGGCTGGTGGCGGGGGCGATTGTGGGGGTGCTGGTGGCGGCAAGCCTGCGGTCTGTGGTGCTGCAGGCGGTGTTTGGCGCATTTGGCATGCTGGCGGGGCTGTATATGGCCTTTGGGCGCGACCATTGGCGCATTGCAGCAGCGATGCCGGGCCAGCCGGGACGGGGCGTTTGGGCAGGCGCGATTGGGTTTTTATCCGTGTTGATGGGTATTGGTGGGGGGACATTTGGGGTACCGCTGATGACGCTGTACGGCGTACCGATCCACCGGGCCGTGGGGACAGCATCGGGGTTTGGTGTGCTGATTGCGGTGCCATCTGTGGTGGGGTTTTTGCTGCTGCCCGTGGCGGATGCGCCGCCCTACAGCCTTGGTGCTGTGAATGTACCTGCGTTTCTGGCGGTGATCGGAACGACCATGATAACAACGCCTTATGGTGTGATGCTCGCGCATCGCATGAACGCGAAACCGTTAAAGCGGGCATTCGCGGTGTTTCTGACTTTGGTGGCGTTGAATATGCTGCGCAAGGTGATCTGGGGATGACTGGCTGGCAGATCATCGGGCCTGATCCGGCAATTGCGGCATGGGCTGCGGCCTGTTTGCCGGTGGCTGAGGCGGCGATTGTGGCGGATGCGGCAGGGTGGCGCTGTGGCGGGACTTGGCATGCGGGGGTAGATGTGCTGCCGAATGGGCCGGATGGGGCAGTGGGTGGTGTGGCGTTCCCGTGGGC
>JANNBG010000015.1:0-3218 GCA_031385205.1 Rhodobacterales bacterium | reverse complement strand
GAGTCGGTATTGCCACGGTCGACAATCATCGCGGTGCGGCGCGACGACGGGGCCGTGATGGCGTGATTGCTGGTGACAGGTGATAAGGCGCGTCCACACTTGGCGCGCCTTTTTCATGGGTTGGTGGGTGCAACTGCCTGTGCTGCAACCTGTGCGGGATTCGGGAATGCTGTGCTGCCGTTTGGGACGATTTCATAGACTTATGCACAGGAAATATGCGCATCCCACTTGCATCATGGGCGGCCCAAACATAGCAAATTTGTGAACAGGTATTTGGAGCGGGGCCGCATTGAACGTCGATCAGGTAGAGGGCGATACAGCGATTGCGGTGCTGGCTTCGGCTGATTTTGAAGTGCTGGCCTTTGGTCCGCGCCATGCCACCCTTGCGGCAAAGCTGGGGGTCGATCTGTCCGATGTGGTGCAGATGATGGATTTTATCCCGCTGGCGCTGCGCGGGGATGCACATCGTGCTGCGCGCCAGCAGGCGGCGCGTATTGTGGGTGTTGGGCATGCAGATGCCATGGCGTTGCTGCCGGGTTTGGCCAAGGGGCTGGCAGATGTGCTGCAAACGCCGGGGCGACATGATCTGATGGCCGATGTCGTGGCCCCGATGACCGAGGCGCTGGTTTCGGCGCTGGTCGGTGTGCCGCTGCAATCGCCACCCGATGCGATGATTTCACGCGTGTTCAGCACGGCGATTGGCATGGCGAAACGCCGCCGGATGAATGATGAAATCGCCACCTTGCGTGCGCGGGTGGCGGCGGCTTTTCCGGATGAGGATGCGCAAACGCATGGGGCGCGGGTGTCGATGGCGGTGCTGGGGCGCGATGCGACAGTGGGCACGATCGGGATAACGCTGCATCATTGGTTGCAGGGGGTGACGGGGGTGCTGGGTGATGCAGCCTTTCCGCAGCAACCGACGCGCACGGGGGTGCCAAGCATATCGCGCCAAGCCTTGCGCGATACGGTGGTGAACGGCTGTCCGGTGGCCGAAGGGGCGGTTCTGGCCTGCAACATGCAAAGTCTGGAAACGGGGCATGATGCGGACCATCTGCGGTTTTTCGGTGCGGGGGCGCATGTCTGCCTTGGGCGTCGTCTGACGCTGGCCTTGTTTGCCGAGATGGCAACGGCGGTGATGGGGGTGTCAACGCGGTTGGTGGAAGTGGAGATGACACTGCGGCGGGATGATATCTTTGTGATACCGGACAGGTTGTGGGTGACGGTGCAGGCATGACGCAGGATATACGAGCCGTGGTGGTATCGGCCCTTGATGCGGTGGCGGGGGTTTTGAACCGGCCTGATATGGCGCGGATGCTGATGGCGGGGCAGGATCTGGCGTTTGATGTGGTGGAAATTGACAGCCTTTCCCTGCTGGAGCTGGTGATGCAGATTGAAGACGCGCTGGGGGTTGAGCTGGATGCCGATGAAGTGGCCGCACAAGGCAGCATTAACGGGCTGGTTCGGTTCCTCCAACCCCGGGTTGCTGCGGGTTGAGCCACCGCTGACGCGGGCTGTTGTTATAGCGGCCAATCTGCCACAGGCCAGCCCGCAGCCCGCGCGTGTGCTGCATGACCCGGCTTTGGCGATGTTGGAGCACCGGGCAACACCAGGTGAATTCATGGGGGAACGCGATGCGGCGGCGGCTGCGGGCAATATGGCGCGTCTTGCGCTGTTGGATAAAAGCCTTGCAGGCATTGATCTGGCGAAATTTGCGGAACCACAGCCCTTTCACCGGGTAGAAATTGCATCAGGTGCGACGCTGTACCGGGGTCCGGGTGGGCGGCGGCGATTGCTGATTGCCTTTGGCGGACGGGGGGATCGGATCGGCCCGCCGACGCCGGTGTTCCTGCAGTGCATTGATGCCGCGCGGTGGGATGTGCTGCTGTTGCGCGACCCAAAGCTGTGCCATTTCCGGCTGGGTGTCGCGGGGGTTGGCAAAAACTTTGCGGCGGTCCTGCCCTGGTTGGCCCCAAAGGCGGCACGGTACACCTATGTGGCGACCTTGGGGTACAGCTCTGGTGGGCTTGCGGCCATCTGGGCGGGGTTGGCGCTGGGGGCGGACCGGGCGATTTGTGTGTCGGGCCAGCGCCCGCAGGATGTGAACCGGCTGTTTGGCAAGGGCGCGGTACCGACACCGTTTACCGCAGCCTGTGCCTGTCTGGACGCAACGGTGCGCCGCCCGTTTGCCTTTGTGCATGCGGCCAATCACGCCGAGGACGCCAGCTTTGCGCAATCGCTGGCGGGGGTGACGGGCGGCATGGCGATTGCGGCGCCGGGGTACAACATGCATCCGGTGCTGGGCTATATGTGGATGCGCGGGCATTTGCAGGGGTTTCTGGACACGGTGCTGATGGCACCGATGAACACGAACCTGCCGGGGCGGGTGACGGCGCATTTTCGCAGCGTGCAGCCGCCGTATCTATCCGCGCGGGCCGATCAGATCCCAGCGGTTGCCAAAGGGGTCGCGCCAGACGGCGACTGATCCATAATCTTCATGGCGTGGGTCTTCTTCGAACACGACACCAGCGGCCAGCATGCGGGCATGGTCACGGGTGAAATTATCCGATTGCAGGAACAGCCAGACACGGCCTGCGCCCTGCTGGCCAATGGCCGCCTGCTGCACCGGCCCGTCGGCACGGGCCAGCACCAGCCGCGCGCCGCCACCGGGTGGTTCCACCGTGACCCAGCGTTTGTGGCCCTGATCGACATCCTCGGTCAGAGTGAACCCCAGACCGCCCACATAAAACGCAATGGCCGCATCATAACTGGGCACGATCAGGGCAACGGCACCCAGCCTCATTCGCGGATGATCCGCGGCTCGCCCAGACGTTGTTCCGGCAGGCTGATGCGGGCCACCTGTTCGGCGATGGGATCGACCGACAAGGGGTGCAATTCGGCGCGGTGACCCAAGGGATCGCCGATGTCCTGCCAGCGGCCTTGTTTGTAAATCTCCAGCGCCGTGAAGCCCGCCTTGTAGCCCATCTTGCGGCTGCCGGGCACCCAATAGCCAAGATAGACGTAGGGCAGGCCAGCCTCTTGCGCGATGGCGATGTGGTCCAGAATGATATGCGTGCCCATGGAAATATCAGACAGGATGGGGTCATAGAAGGAATAGACGAGGGAAAGGCCATCGTCGAACACATCGGTCAGGCAAACGCCGGCCAGTTGGCGGCCAGTTTCGGCAGGTCCAGGTGGCCGCGTATATTCGATCACGCGGC
>JANNBG010000186.1:0-4128 GCA_031385205.1 Rhodobacterales bacterium | reverse complement strand
GGTGTGGACGGCGGCCTGACCCTTGGCCGATGAGACGGACTGCGGGCGGGCGTGGTAGGTCATGAGGCGCTCGTTCAGACCATGGGCATCGGCGTCGGTCAGCAAGTCGAGCCAGAAGGCGAAGTCCTGTCGTTTGGGCAGGGCTGGCATCTGGCGCAGGCCGAAATGTGTGGCGTCATAGATGGCGCTGGAACAGGCGATGGTGTTGGTCTTGAGCAGATCGGCACGGGTGATGTGGGCGGGCACGCCGATGGGGGTTTTAGTGCCCGTAGCGACGATGATGCGGGTATAGGCGGTGCAGGTGAGGACGTGGTGGTTGGCCAGCATCCAGCCGATCTGGCGGGTCAGCTTTTCGGGATGCCACAGATCATCGGCATCGAGAAAGGCGATGAACCGGCCTTTGGCAGCGCGGATGCCTGCGTTGCGGGCGGGGCCGGGGCCGGATTGGGCGGGCAGATGCTGCACATGGATGCGGGGGTCGGTGGCGGCGAGGGTGGCGAGGATCACGGGGCTTTCGTCGGTGGAGCCATCCTCGACGGCGCGGATTTCCCAGTTAGGGTAGGTTTGCGCCTGGACAGAGGCGATGACGGCACGGATGGTGGCGGCGGCATTGTGGACCGGGATGACGACTGACACCAGTGGTGGGTTGGCAGGGGATGTCACCCGCCGCGCACCACAGTTATCAGGCGTTCGACGTTTTCAGGCGTACCTTCGGGCGTGATGCCATGGCCAAGGTTGAAGATATGCGGGCCGTTTTTGAAGGCTTGCACGACATGGCGGGCGGCATCGTCGAGCGCGGGACCGCCGGTTATCATGTGATCGGGGGCAAGGTTGCCTTGGACGCAGCCGGTGGTTTGCACGTTTGCGGCACCCCATGCGGGGCTGACGGAGTTATCCAGCGCCACGCAATCGGCACCTGTTGCTGCGGCGAAACCGATGTAGCCATTGGCGGCTTCGCGGGGGAAGGCGATGATGGGCAGACCGGGGTGTTTGGCCTTTAATGCGGTGATGATACGGGCGGCGGGTTTGACGGCGAAGTCGGTAAAGTCCTGACCTTTGAGGGAGCCTGCCCATGAATCGAACAGCTTGACCACCTCGGCCCCCGCCTGCACCTGCATGGATAGATAGTCGATGGTGGCATCCGTGATGCGGTCGATCAGGGCCTGAAATGCGGGCCGGTTGGTGTTTTTCAACGCATGTGCGGCACCCTGGTCTTTGGACCCACGGCCTGCGATCATATAGGTCGCGACCGTCCAGGGGGCCCCGGCAAAGCCGATCAGCGTGGTTTCTGCAGGCAGTGCGCGGGCGAGGATTTTGACGGTTTCATAGATGGGCGACAGCGTATCATGGATATGGTCTTTGTGTTTCAGGGCATGGACGCCTGCCATATCGGTGATGGTGGAAAGACGCGGGCCTTCACCGGTTTCGAACCACAGATCGGCCCCAAGCGCTTGGGGCAGCAGCAGGATGTCGGCGAACAGGATGGCGGCGTCAAAACCAAAGCGGCGGATGGGTTGCAGGGTGACTTCGGCGGCCAGATCGGGGTTGTAGCACAGTTTCAGGAAATCCCCGGCCTGCGCGCGGGTGGCGCGGTATTCGGGCAGATAGCGCCCGGCCTGCCGCATCAGCCAGATAGGCGGTGTAGGCAGGGTTTCGCCTGCAAGGGCACGCAGAATGGTCTTGGTCATGTGGCTCTCTCCATTGCTGCGTTTCGTCCCTTGGCGCGCAGGGCTTGTCAATAGAAGTTGTCAGGCAAACGGGACAACGCTAGGAATTGCGCCATGAACATGACGCTCCCCTCCCCCGCCTCACCGCTGAACATCGGCACCCGTGGATCGCCTTTGGCCTTGTGGCAGGCGCATGAGGTGCGCAGGTGCCTGATGGCAGCGCATGACCTGCCGGAGGCGGCGTTTGCGATTGTGGTCATCAAGGTGATGGGTGACCAGATTCAGGACAAGGCGCTGAAAGACATTGGTGGCAAAGGGCTGTTCACGCGCGAGATTGAAGAGGCGCTGCTGGAGGGCGGCATCGACATTGCGGTGCATTCGATGAAGGACATGCCGACGCATCAGCCGGAAGGGTTGCTGCTGGACTGCTACCTGCCGCGTGAGGATGTGCGGGATGCGTTTGTATCACCCACGTTGGTGTCCTTGGCCGATTTGCCGCTGGGGGCGGTGGTGGGCTCGTCATCGTTGCGCAGGCGGGCACAACTGGCGCTGCGCAGGCCAGACCTGCAGTTGGTGGAGTTTCGAGGCAATGTGCAGACGCGGATAAAAAAGCTGGAGGATGGGGTGGCTGTGGCGACCTTTCTGGCGATGGCGGGGTTGAACCGTCTGGGGATGACGGCGGTGGCGCGGGGGCCAGTGGAGGTGACTGAGATGCTGCCTGCGGTGGCGCAGGGGGCGATTGGCATTGAACGGCGGCTGGCGGACGTGCGGGTGCAGGGGTTGCTGGACGGCATTCACGATGGGCCAACCGGGATCAGGTTGGCGGCGGAACGCAGTTATCTGGCGACGCTGGACGGATCATGTGAGACGCCGATTGCGGGCTTGGCGGTGATTGAAGGCGATCAACTGTGGCTGCGGGGCGAAATTCTGCGGCCGGATGGGTCTGAGGCGATTGACGGCGAGGCGCGGGGGTCTGTGGGCGACGCGGTGGCATTGGGACAGGATCTGGCGCGGCGATTGCTGGCGCAGGCACCAGCGGCGTTTTTTAGTTGGCGGTAATGATAGGCAAATTGCCCATCCTACGGGTGGGTAGGATGGGCAATCTGCCCATCTGCCCGCCAAAGCCAAATAGCCCCTGTCAGGCCAACAATGACTGACAAGACTGCTACCAGACCATAACCCGCGATCAGCGTGCCGATGACAAAGCAGATGGCGGCCAAAACCTCGCCCGTGACCCTTTGCAGGGCCATGAGCGACGCGCCGGTGCCGGGACGTGCGGAAAGCAGGTCTTGCAGATAGGCCATGGGGAAGATCAGGATGATCGACCCGCCGATGGCCCCCGGAATGACCATCCACCAGACCCACGCGGACCCCGCAAGAAACGGCAACAGCCCGACATGCAGGGCATAAAGCGTGGTGCCCACGACGATCAGCAGGGGCCGGGACCAGCCCTTTGTCAGGCGCGGCAAGGTCAGCATGATTGGCACCTCCAGCCCCGCCACAATGCCGATATAAAGGGCTGTATCCGCGGGCCCGCGCCCCGGCGTGGACCCGAACACCAGCCCTGCGATGACAATATAGATCGTCATCGGCGCATTCACTGCACCCAGGGCCAGCACCCGCGCCACCAGATGCGGTTGCGCAAGTTCCCGGAATGCGCCGCGCAGGGTCAGCCCTGATTGCGGGTCGTGCCAGGCGGTTTGGCCATCCTTTGGCCACTGCCACCACGCCAGCGCCAGCATCGCGCCCGCCAGCAGCATGGCCACGGGGTACACCCATGTGACCTGTGCGCCACCCGCAAAGGCCAATGACCATAAGGGCAGTACGATGACGAAGGGCAGGGCAAAGAGGGCGCGGATTGTGGCCATGATGCTGTCGCGTTGTGCGGGCCCATGCAGCGCCGCCGCCTGCCGCGCCATGGCAAAGACCATGCCCCAGATGGCGGCCCCCAAGGGGATGATGATGGCATGCGCCAGCACGAATGTGGCGGGTGAGGGGGCCGTGACCATCAGGGCAAGGCCGCCTGCAAGGGCGGCGACAGAGGCGAGCATGATGCCGCGCCTGCGGGCGGTCTGATCGGCACGGATACCGAGAAGGACAGAGGTGGTGACAGCCAGGAGCGTGCTGACGACCAGCACGGCGGCATAGCCGGTATTGCCGAGGTGAAAGGTCTGCACACCGAGGGTGGAAAGGTAGGGGCCGATGGAGCAGAGGCAGGCACCATAAAGCACCATCATCAGGGCAGCGGTACGCAGGGTGGGATCAGTGCGGAAGGGGGTCATGGGAGGATGGGGTAAGGGAGGGCGGGGGTGGGGGCAAGGGGGGCTGATGGTGCGCGGAGTGCTGTGCCCGTTATGCGGACGCCGCCGAAGGGGGTGTAGCTGGCGGTCCAGACCTTCACCCCCGCCGCGTTGGTCGCAAACACGGGTCGTCCGATGTGGTCGGTGCGGATGAAGCTGAC
>JANNBG010000788.1:0-3949 GCA_031385205.1 Rhodobacterales bacterium | reverse complement strand
AGACAAACCCCGCCACCGGCACAATCTGGCTGAATAGCAAGGCACAGGTCAGATAGATCGCCATGCAGCCCGATGCTGCATCAAAGGCCAGCAGAACCATGCGCTTGTGTCGCCGTGACGTATGCGCCAGACGATAAAGCCCGGCCCTGATCTGCGTCATCCCGCCCCTCGCCCGCATCATTGTCGTGCCCCGCAACCGTTACGCGCAAGCGGGCCATTGGCCAAGCAAATCCCGCACAATTGCAAACATTCCAGCATTTCTTTGCCAAGATGTGACAGCCCGTCTTATCGCCGCAACACCCGTGATACGATCACCCGGCCAAAAGTCTGCCCGATAATCGCGATATCCAGACACAATGTGCGACGGTGTTGATAGATCAGATCCAGCCGCGCTTTGCGTGGAATGCAGCGCCGCGTATAAACCTCATCCGTTTCTTGCGCCGTGCGGCACCGCGCCAAAAGCCGTTCTTCCTGCCGATGAAAATGTAAGGATGCCAACCCCGTCACCCCCGGCCTGTTCTGCAGAACGCGGCCATAGAGTACCGGGAACCGCTCCACATAAATCCGCAATGGTGGGCGCGGCCCGACAAAGCTCATATCCCCCTTCAGGATGTTCCACAGCTGCGGGATTTCATCCAACCGTGCCCGCCGCAACAAGCGGCCCACGGGTGTGATACGGTCCGACTTGTCACCCCCCGATACGCCCTGATCCCGCGCCGCTACCCGCATCGTGCGGAATTTATACAGGGAAAACGCCCGCACCGGCGTCTTCATGCGTTCCGACACATAAAAGACCGGTCCCCCTTCACGCAACAACACCAGCACGATGATGACAAACGGGATCAGCGCCAATGTACCAATCAGCACCGCAAATACGATATCCATCACGCGCTTTGCCGGTGTCATTGCGCGGCCCGCCATTCAGCAACCAACCCTGCCGCCGTCGCCCGCGCCACAGGCACCAACCGACACAACCGTTGCACATCCAGCACCACCCGCGGCACCACGCTCGCCTTTGGCGCACCATAGACCCACTCCGCCCCCGCCGCATCCAGCAGGTCCGCCATCGCCACCGCACCCGGTGCCGCCACGTTCAAAACCTGTGGCAAATCCGCCCCCGCATGCGCCCTCTCTGCCAATCCCAGCATCACTCGCGCGAATGTGATCGGCCCGATGTACGATCGATGCGGCCCCCCGTCTTGCCCCGCCACAGGGTCCAGCACGCACCTGCCCCCTGCAACCAACCCGCCCAACAGCGCATCCGCCCCCGCCACATTGCCAATGCGCAGCAACGTCACCCCCGGCCCCTGCACCGCCTGCTCCATCGCCAGCTTTGCCGCACCATAGGCACTTTGTGCATCCGGCAGCCTGTCCTCAGCCAGATCAGCATCCCCCGGTCCGTAGACCGCCGCAGATGACGCGACAAACACATGCCGCACACCCTGCAGCCCACAAACCTGCTGTGCCAGCTGCCTGTTCAGCCCCAGATCCCCCCGCACCGCCCCCGCGAAATGCAGGATCACCGCCCCCGCAGGCGCATCTCCCAGCAGATCATCCCACGCCACATCCCCCGGCATCACCGCAGCGCGTGATACCCAAGTCACCCGCCCCACGGGCATCACGCCGCGCAACAGCCGCCCCACGCGCCCCCCCGCACCCGTGAAGATCAGCGGAAATCCCGTCTGCCCCATCACCCGCCCGCTTCTTTCCTTGCTTTTGACACGCCGTTGCCACAATCACGCACCCGGCGCGATTGACCTGCGCGGGGCTATCAGTATGTTCGGCTTGCGACTACTGTCCAGTCAGTCTGTTAACGGGCCATGCCGGAGCTGTGAATGATCCCACCCTTGCGGTTTTTTGTGCCTGTCCTCGCTGCAGTTGTCCTGCTGTCCGCTTGCGCATTGCCGCGTGGCGCCCCCGAAGAAGGCCAGATACTCGCCGGTGCCGCTGACCCAGAGGCAACCTTTGCCGTGCATCCCATTACCCGTGATACATTGGATGAACTGAAATCCTGGCCCATCACCGCCCCCACCAACGTGACCGGCTGGATCAACCGCGAGCGCGGCCCCACCAATCAGGTCATCCAGTCCGGTGATACCATCGACCTGACCGTCTGGGATAATGAGGAAAGCTCGCTGCTCACCAGTGGCCAGCAAAAGGTCGTCGCCTTGGCGGGCATTGTTGTATCGCCCTCCGGTTCGGTCTTTTTGCCATATGTGTCAGATGTTTATGTCGCCAAGATGTCCCCGGACGAGGCGCGTGCCGCCATCCAGCAAAGGATGATCATGATCATCCCCTCCGCCCAGGTGCAACTCACCCACACCCCCGGTCGCAAAAGCTCCGTCGATCTCATCAGTGGCGTGCGTAAATCCGGCAACTTCAAACTGCCCGACCGCGACTACACCGTTCTCAGCCTGATTGCCGAAGGCGGTGGCATTCTGGAAGAGGTGGTCAATCCCCAAGTCCGCCTGCAGCGCGATGGCAAACTCTTCGGCATCTCGCTTGACCGCCTGCTCGAAACCCCGGATCTCGACACCACCCTGCGCGGTGGCGACAAGGTCTTTGTGGAAAGTGACGAACGTTTCTTCCTGTCACTCGGTGCTGCCGGCAAAGAGGCCCAGATCGCCTTCCCCACAGATACTGTCACCGCCCTTGATGCCGCATCGCTGATTGGTGGCGTGAATGACTTGCGCGGCAACATGAAGGGCGTGCTGATCCTGCGCGACTATGCGACCAGTGCCGTGCGTGCAGATGGCACCGGGCCGGAAAAAGAACGGGTGATCTTTACCATCGACCTGACCACCGCCGATGGCCTGTTCAGTGCGGGTGACTTCCCCATTCAGCACCGCGATCTGGTGCTGGTCACCGAAAGCCCGATCAACTCCACCCGCACCGTGTTTGCTTTGATTACCGAGGCCTTGGGTCTGGGCGTCAAGGTGGCAGGGTTCTAAGCGCTGTCATCTTCCAGCCGCGTGCGCAATTCGCGCAGCACGGGCAGCACCGACCGCACCCGTTCCGCGCCCAAAGCCTGCACCACATCGGCAATCAACGGGGCAATCACCTGCACCGCCGCATCGCGTGCTGCGCGCCCCGATGGGCTGATCGACACAAACTTGCGCCGCGCATCATCCCAATCGGGCCGTACATGGATGTGCCCTGCCCATTCCAGCCGCGCCAATGTGTTGGTCATTGCCCCCCGTGTCACATGAAACGACTTCGCCAGTTGCGCGGGTGAACGCTCCTCACCCGCCCGTGCCAGATGGTTCAGCACGCCGAAATGTGACAACTCCATCCCCTTTGGCAGGCTTTTCGATATGCGGTTGCGCGCCAGCTGATCCGCCATAAACAGCTCACCAAACAGCGCCACCGCCATGTCTTCATGCCGCTCGGTCATGGCCCGGTAAACGCCCGGTCATGCGTGATGGAAGGCACCCTGGCCTGCGCCCGTGCCACCTCATCAAGGTCCAGATCAACAAGCGTCACCCCCGGCTCCACCCCGCCATCCGCCAAAACCTCACCCCAAGGCCCGATCACCAGTGAATGCCCATGCGTCCGCCGCCCCTTGCCCGCCACTTCCGCATGAAATCCCGTCTGCGCCGGCGCCAGCACGAAACACCCCGTCTCAATCGCCCGCGCCCGCAGCAGCACCTCCCAATGCGCCGCCCCCGTGATGTGGTTGAACGCCGCTGGCACCGTCATGATCTGCGCGCCAGCTTGGGCAAGGCTGCGATACAGGTGTGGAAAACGCACGTCATAACAGACCGTCATGCCGATCTTCGCAAAGGGCGTTTCTACCAAAACCGCCCTATCACCCGGCCGATAGGCCGCAGACTCCCGGTACACTTCCGTTTCCGATACATTCACGTCGAACATGTGTATCTTGTCATACCACGCCGCAATTTCGCCCATCGGATCAATCAGATACGACCTGTTCGCAAAGCGCACGATG
>JANNBG010000782.1:0-2459 GCA_031385205.1 Rhodobacterales bacterium | reverse complement strand
CAAAGCCGCCCCCAAATCTGCCCCCCCGATCACCAGTTGCACCAACCCCTCCGGCGCATCGCCAAACCGCGCCAGCGCGCGGTCCATGACCACCATGCAGGCCATTGCCGTCAACGGTGTTTTCTCCGACGGCTTCCAGATCACCGGATCGCCACACACCAACGCCAAAGCCGCGTTCCAAGACCACACTGCGACCGGAAAGTTGAAGGCGGATATCACCCCCACCGGCCCCATCGGATGCCATGTTTCCATCATCCGGTGACCGGGGCGTTCGCTCGCAATCGTCAGCCCATACATCTGGCGCGAAAGCCCCACTGCGAAATCGCAGATGTCGATCATTTCCTGCACTTCGCCCAGACCTTCGGATGTGATCTTGCCCGCCTCCAGCGTCACCAGCGCGCCCAGCGCGTCCTTGGCCAAACGCAACTCTTCGCCCAGCAGCCGCACCAGTTCACCCCGGCGTGGGGCAGGCACATCGCGCCAAACCTTGAACGCAGAGTGCGCGCGGGCAATCACCCCCGGCATATCGGCCAAGGCCGTGTCATGCACCATCGCCACGCGCGTGCCATCGATGGGCGAATGAACGGGCCGCGTGCCGCCGGTCAGTTGCGTGGCCGTCAGGCCAGCGGCGGTGAGGGTTTCAGCATGGGTCATGATCGGTCTTTCATTAAAAGGGCGGCGGCCACGATACTGTCAACCGACGGCATCGTCGCCGCATAGGCGGGGCCCGTGGCGATGAACGAGTCTTCCGACACCTCACGCGTGGCCGCAATGCCTGCTTCGGCGAACAGCGCCATCAGCCCCTCGGCAGGCCCGCCGCTGCGGCGACATTCATCCACGATCAGCACGCGTTTGCAGCCCTTTACCGCCGCCAGCAGCGCATCAATGGGCAAGGGTGACAACCAGCGTAAATCAATCACCCGCGCCGCGATCCCCGCTGCCGCAATTGCAGGCAATGCACAGCGTGCCAGATAATGCCCATTGCCATAGGTCACGATGGCAAGGTCCGTCCCCGTGCCTGTCACCCCAACCTCACCCAACGCAATCCGCCGGCCCACATCCGGATACCGCGTCATCCACGCGCCATCCTTGCCGTCAACATCCCGCTGATTATACAGTGCAATCGGCTCCAGAAACACCACCACGCGGCATTCTTCCCGCGCCAATCGCACGCATTCCCGCAGCATCATGGCCGCATCCGCACCCGTTGACGGCACCGCCAAAATGACGCCCGGAATGTCGCGGATGACGGCCACCGAATTGTCATTGTGGAAATGCCCGCCAAAGCCCTTCTGATAGCCCAAACCGGCAATCCGCAGCACCATCGGGTTCGTAAACTGGCCCTGGCTAAAAAACGGCAGCGTTGCCGCCTCACCCCGCAGCTGATCCTCGGCGTTGTGCAGATAAGCCAGAAACTGAATCTCCGGCAGTGGCACAAACCCGTTCTGTGCCATGCCAATCGCAAGGCCCAGAATGGATGTCTCATCCAGCAGCGTATCAATGACACGGGCCCCGCCAAACCGCGTATGCAGCTTTTGTGTCACGCCATACACGCCACCTTTGCGCCCCACATCCTCGCCCATCAGCACGATTTCCGGATGCGCCAGCATCAGGTCCGTCAAGGCCCAGTTGATGTGCCGCGCCATCGGTTGCGCATCGTCCATCGCGCGCATATCCGCCCCAAACGCCGCCGCGCGTGTGGCCTCATCAGGCCCGTTCGTTGCGCGATTACTGCGCTTTTGCGGGATAATCGACGCCATCACCTGTGCCGCCGTCTGCAACCGGGGCCGTGTCACCACCCGCTCCGCCACCTGTGCTACATGGGCCAGTGTCTCATCATACACCGCCAAGGCATCCGCAGGCTGCATAACCCCCGCGTCCCGCAACAGGCGCACCGCGTGCAATAGCGGGTCTTGCGCCTCCTCTGCCTCCACCTCCACCCGTGGCAGATAGGTCGTCGGCACATCCGCCCCCGCATGGCCATACAATCGGATCGTGCGCAAATGCAGCACCGCAGGCTTGCGCCTCAAACGCACGAATTCCGCCGCCTCCACCGCCACGCGGTAGGTATCATACAGGTCCAACCCATCCGCATGGAAATAGATTAAACCGGGCCGCGCCTGCAAATTCGCCGCCACCCAGCCCACAGGCGACTTCGTCGAAATGCCAATCCCGTTATCCTCACACACGAACAACAACGGCAACGGAATGCCCTGATAGCTGGTCCACCCCGCCGTATTGATCGCGCCTTGCGCCGTGGAATGGTTCAGCGACGCATCGCCAAAGCTGCACATCACCACCCCGTCATCCGCCAGCAGCGCATGCTCTGGCCGCGCCTTACGCGCCGCCCAGATGGCATAGGCCGCCCCCACCGCTTTTGGCAGATGACTGGCAATCGTGCTGGTCTGCGGCGGGATCATCAGGGGCTTCGACCCCAAAACCTTGTGCCGCCCGCCTGA
>JANNBG010000761.1:0-5556 GCA_031385205.1 Rhodobacterales bacterium | reverse complement strand
AAAGGTGCCCCATGACCACCCATATCGGCGCGAAACCGGGCGACATCGCCGAAACCGTCCTGCTGCCCGGTGATCCCTACCGCGCCCGCTGGGCTGCTGAAACCTTCCTCAAGGATGCTGTTTTAGTCAACGAAGTCAGGGGTATGCTGGGCTATACCGGCACTTGGAACGGTCACCGCGTGACCATCCACGGGTCGGGCATGGGTATGCCGTCACTGTCGATCTATGCCAATGAACTGATCCGCGATTTCGGCGCAAAAACCCTGATCCGCATCGGGTCTGCCGGGGCCATGCAGCCCCATGTGCAGGTGCGCGATGTGGTGCTTGCCATGACCGCCAGCACCTTCGGCTCCCCCTCGCGCGGCCTATTCCGCGACCTGAACTTTGCCCCAAGTGCTGATTTCGGCCTGCTGTCGGCCGCTCATGCCCGCGCTGTCGCCATGGATGTGCGCAGCCATGTGGGGGGCATCTATTCCTCCGACACCTTCTATGATGAACGTGATGACAATCAGGCCCAGATGCAACGTCATGGCGTGCTGTGCGTGGAGATGGAGGCCGCCGAACTCTACACGGTCGCCGCCCGCCATAACGCGCGTGCGCTGGCCGTGCTGACGATTTCCGACCATCTGCTCACAAACGAGTCGCTGCCCGCAGATCAACGTGAACGCAGCTTTGGTGACATGGTTGATATCGCGCTTTCTGCGGCTTTCGCATGACCCATCTTGCCCCCCGCCCTTGGGTGCCCGCCCCTGCCGAAACGCTGGTGCAACGGTACGCACAAGAAACGCTGGATGCCTCCGATATCGTCGCCGCCCGCATAGAAGCTGCGATTCAGCACAACCTTGCGATCCACGATCAGGAGTGTTTCAACCTGAATCCCGCGACGAATGTCATGAACCCCTTGGCCGAAGCCGTGCTTTCACGGGGTCTGGGATCACGCCCCAGCCTCGGTTATCCCGGCGATAAATATGAAATGGGGCTGGAAGGCATTGAGGAGATCGAGGTCATCTGCGCCGCCCTTGCAGCCGAGGTTTTCCAAGCAAATCATGCCGAGATCCGTGTGGCCAGTGGCGCCATGGCCAATCTCTATGGCTTTATGGCACTGGCCAAACCCGGTGATGCCATCATTGCCCCACCCCCCGCCGTCGGTGGGCATGTCACGCATCACGCCGCGGGTTGCGCCGGGCTTTATGGCCTTGTCACGCACTATGCCCCCGTGAACGCTGACGGCTATTCGGTAGACCTGGCAGCCCTGCGCAGCCTCGCCCATCACATCAAACCCCGCATCATCACGATCGGCGGCAGCCTGAACCTGTTCCCTCATCCCGTGCCCGAAATCCGCGCCATCGCCGATCAGGTCGGCGCGCATGTGCTGTTTGACGCGGCCCACCAGTGCGGCATTATTGCAGGCCAAGTCTGGGCCAATCCGCTGCATCAAGGCGCGCATCTGATGACGATGAGCACCTATAAATCGCTTGGTGGGCCCGCAGGCGGGTTGATTGTGACCAATGATGCACAAATAGCCGAGCGGCTGGACGCCATTGCCTATCCCGGAATGACTGCCAATTTTGATGCAGCCAAATCGGCGGCCCTTGCTATTACCCTGCTGGATTGGCGCGACTATGGTCATGCTTACGCGCGAGCAATGGTAGACTTGGCGAAAGCAATTTCCAACGAATTGTTTACATTGGGCCTGCCGGTCTTTGCCGCAGACCGTGGCATGACCACCAGCCACCAGTTTGCCATAGAGGCTGCTGGTTTTGGCGGTGGTCAGGTAGCCTCCAAAACCCTGCGCAAGGCCGGTTTCCTTGCGTGTGGCATCGGTTTGCCCATCGCCGATGTGCCGGGTGATCTGAACGGTTTGCGCATCGGCACCCCCGAACTCGTCCGCCGGGGCGTCACGCCCGCCGATGCGCCCGCGATTGCCGTGTTGATCGCCGAAGGGTTGCGGTCCAATGACCCCGCCTCGGTTGCCCCCCGCACAGCCAAACTGCGCGCAGGTTTTCAGGGCCTGCACTACATGCGGGGTTGACCCAACCGATTCGTGGGGGTTTAGTCGGCTCCCCCACCAAAAGGAGACGGCGATGAAACAGCGGCAACTGGGCGCAAACGGCCCCATGGTTTCCAGCATTGGGCTTGGTTGCCTGTCCTTTGGCGGCATTTTTGGGGTGACGGACCGCGCCACCAGCCTGCGCTGTCTGGATGCAGCCTGGGATCAGGGCATCACCTTTTTGGATACCGCCAACATTTATGGCATGGGCGAGTCTGAATCCGTCATCGGTGAATGGCTGGCCAGCCGCAAACGCCCTGTCACGCTGGCCACCAAGGCGAGTTTCGTCACCGGCGGGGATCAGCGTATCGACAATTCCGCCGCCCATTTGCGGAGCGAATTGGAGGCGTCGCTCAAACGCCTGCGCACAGACCATGTCGATCTGTTCTACATCCATCGGCGTGAGGAGGCCCGGCCCGTTGAAGAGATCGTCGAAACACTGAAAGCCCTGATTGTTGAGGGCAAGATCGGCGGCTATGGCATGTCCGAGATCGCCCCCGGCACGCTGCGCCGTGCCCATGCCGTGCATCCCTGCCGCGCCATCCAGAACGAATATTCGCTCTGGTCGCGTCAGCCTGAACTGGGCCTGATCCAGACCTGTGCCGCCTTGGATGTGGCCTTTGTGCCTTTTTCCCCGCTTGCCCGTGGCGTGTTCGGGCGGCAGATCGTGGATCCTGACAGCATGGAACCCGGTGAATTTCGCCGCTCCATTCCCCGCTTTCAACCACCGGATTGGCAGTACAACCGCACGCAGGTCGAAAACTTCCGCGCCTTTGCCGCCCAGCGCGGGGTCACCCCGTCGGCGCTCGCCTTGGCTTGGCTTCTGGCACAGGGCGACCACGTCATCCCGATCCCCGGCACCCGTACAGCGGATCATTTGGGCGATTGGGCTGCGGCCTCAACCATCACCCTGTCCGTCGATGATCATGCGCAGATAGACCACATTTTGCCCGTCGGATGGGCCAATGGTGACCGCTATGGTCACGACCAGGCGGCCATGGCGGAACGCTATTGCTGAAGGTGTTAACTGTTTGTTAACGTTTTGCCGCAGCCCGTGCGAAATTGGCTTGCACAACAGGCGCAACTTTTCCACTCTTCCAGACGATCACCCCATCCGTCGTCCGGTCATAGCGAAGCGCGGCATCTGTCGTCAGGCCGAAAGCGCAAATGTTTGTGCCTGCGGCAGATGCACAAGGTTGGTCGCGGGCATCATTGTCGCCGCCACTTCACGTTCTTTCCATGTCCGCGAATATTCCGCAGGCATGTGCAGGACTGCATATTGCCGGCCATCTTCGCCATTGCGGTAAGGCTCGCCGATGCGCCCCACCGGATAGCCCAAGCCCCGCAGCCACCGCATCAACGCCACCGATGACAACCCGATCACCTGATCCGCCCCATGCGCGCGTGTCAGGCTGACCACACCGTCAATGATGTGTTCCATGCATTCCTGCCGCTCTGCATGCGTGGTCAACTCGTCCGAGATCACGATCCGCGTGCATTCCCAGACCTTGGGGCTGGCAATTTCCACCGTCATCACTTCTGGTGGAATATGCGGCAGTTTGCCTGAAAACGCATCCCGCAACATATAGGTATGCGTCCCCCAGACGGCCGTTGTCGCCATCGCGCGCGCGCCGCCAACAACCTTCCCGCCGCGCAGAACCAGCGCATATTGCGCCATCGGTGTGTCGTACTGGTCCATCTCCATCACATCGTTGTGCGGGATGTCCCATTTCATCTCATCGACGAACATCCGTTTACGCAAACGCAGGAAATCGAAGAACGCCGTGCCGTAGAGATGCAGCTTAGAAAATTCGAACTGGATGTCTTGCATGTGTGAGTCTCCTTCAACACGTCGATTGTGACGCATAGGACACGCAAGGAATATACTTTTAGTTGATTTTCTTTCAACAAAGCCCGTTCAGGCTGCATTTCGCCACAGTTTTTCCTTAAAACAACCGCCGACTTGCTGCCAGCGACGCCGCTTGCGAGGCTGTCCGGGCCCCCAGCTTGGCTTTGGCGTTGTTCAACCGGGCTTTGACGGCGCTTTCCGAAATACCCAACCGCCCTGCGATCTGCTGCAAACGCAGACCCGATGCGATCATTTCCAGCGCCTCAATCTCGTTCGCTGTCAATTTTCGTTCCAGTTTTGACCCGCTATGCAGGGTTTCCAACAAGGTTCGCAAATCGGACAGCTCGTTGTCATGAAAATCCCGGTCAGCCCGAAAGAACAGCCCGTAAGACCGCTTGCCCCGTTCTGCCAAGGTTGTCGCGCTCGCCACTGCCCCGTAAGCCAGACCATGCGCCAGTGCTGCCATCCGCACCGATTGCGGATCAGGCGCATCAATATCGGACCACCGTGCAATCCCGTGGTTGGCATAAACCCATTTCATCAGCGGATCATGCACGACCAGCCCATGGCGGGTGTAATGTTCCACCCATGGATCGGGCAGGCGGTTTAATTCCTCCTCTGGAAATGTGAACCCAACGCGCAAGGCAAGATAAAAGCCCGACGGTGAGAGTCGGATGATACTATCCGTATGATCGACCAAACGTGTCATCTCGGCATTCGATACTGTTGCTGACTTCTACTTTGAAGGTTACCGTCGCCACAAGGCAACATGAAATACGCGTTCAGGTGGTATGACATAAGCACCTTTGGTTGAGTGGACACAAGATGACGGATGACGCAACCATAGTAAACGAAGTCAAAAAGCACCTCCGGGAGCTGGGTACGCTTTGCGATACGGGATACCTTCTGGCGGTCCATATCCGATATACGCGGCCAACGCTATTGTTCACAACCTACCCACCGGCCTGGCTGGAACACTATGGCGAAAAGGGCATGATGATGGTGGACCCGGTGGTCCGCTGGGCGATGTCGGCCGAGACCGAAACCGGCCTTGCGCTGTGGCGCGATCTGGCAGCAGACGACCCTGGGCAAGTGGTGGCTGCCGCGGCAGAGTACGGGTTGCATAACGGCATGTCCTTTGCGATTGGCCCTATCACCTCACGCACAATCGGGTCGGTCACATCATCACAACCGTTTTCATCCGCAGCGACCGCACAGGCCAACGCCCTGATATCCGCGATCCACAACCTGACTGACGGGGTGGAGCACATGGATGCTGCCACGGTCGATGTCCTGCGGGCCATCGGCTAAACCACCCGTTCCACCATCTGCTTTTTGATCTCGGCAATCGCCTTGGCCGGGTTCAGCCCCTTGGGGCAGGTCTTGGCGCAGTTCATGATCGTGTGGCAGCGGTACAGCTTGAACGGGTCTTCCAGCATGTCCAGCCGCTCCCCCGTCGCCTCATCACGGCTGTCGATGATCCACCGATACGCATGCAACAGCGCCGCTGGCCCCAGATAGCGGTCCGAATTCCACCAGTAACTCGGGCAGGACGTCGAACAACACGCGCACATCACGCATTCATACAACCCATCCAGTTTGGCGCGGTCATCAATGGATTGCTTCCATTCCTTGGCCGGCCGATTGGTCTTTGTCT
>JANNBG010000751.1:0-2269 GCA_031385205.1 Rhodobacterales bacterium | reverse complement strand
CCCAACGGGCCGCTTTTGGCCACCGCGCGCAGGACGGGCAGCGTCGTCAGGTGATCGCCGCCACAAGACAAGGGCACGGCGCCCGTGGCAACGATGGCCGCCATTCCCACCTCGATGCGGGCCAGACCGTCCAGCAGGTTGATCGGATTGACAGAAAGGTCCCCGACATCGGCGACGTTGGCCACCGAGAACGGCGCTATACCCGAAACGTGGTGGGCCCTACGCATCAGGCTCGATTGGTTGCGCACCTCACGCGGGCCATGGCGTGCCCCCGCCCGGTTGGTGGTGCCGCCATCCCATGGAATGCCGACCAAGGCGATATCCAGACCCTCCGCGGACCTGACCGCAGGCAGCCGCATGAAGGTGGAGTGCCCGGCAAAACGCGGAACTTCGGCGGCGTCGACGGGTTGATGGAAGTTGGTCATTGCTGCGCCTGTTTGAATTCGCGGTGGATGATGTCAACGATGCCAGCCTCGCAATCGGCGAGAAGCCACTCGCCTTTCTCGGCTGACGACCCTTCGGTCAGCGACAGCACGCCAGAGGCTGGCACCTCGTCACAGGCTTTGGGATAGCGGTCATAGGGCAGGAAGTGCGCGGGGCCGTCGTGGGTGGCCTTGTTCAAATCCACCAATTCCGGACGCAGGGCCATCATCATCGAGGTTTCGATGACCGAGGCATGTTCCAGCTCGATCCCCGGATAGCCGTTGGGGAAGATGCGTGTCAGAGTTTCGGGCCGCACCATGTCCCAATGGTCAATCCGCAGAATGGTCAGGTCGGCGCTGCGATCCCGGCCCAGGCAATCCAGAGCCAGTTCGATCCCCTCGATCGTCGGGCCGATGTTTTCGTAATGGCCGTTGACGGTGATGATCTTGCGGACTTTCTGACGGTAAAGGTCACAGATCACATCCCGCACGATCAATGAGAAGGTGTTGGCCGTCAGGTTCAAGGTGCCGGGAAAGCGGGGGCCGCCGCCGGTCTTGGGTTGCGAGCGGTTGCCGTAAGCCACGGTCGGCAGCACCAGACCGCCAACTTTAGCGGCAACTCGTGCGGCGATGGCGGTGGGCAGGATAACGTCGACATTCAGGGCCATGTGGCGGCCATGCTGTTCGGTCGCACCCAAGGGCAGGAATACCGGGGCACCGGCGGCGATGCGGGCTTCGACTTCCGGCCAGGGCAGTTCGGAGTAAAAGACAGTCTTCATGTGGCGTTCCATCAATTCATCGCAGCGCCGCCGTTGGCGCCAAGGCATTGTCCGGTAAAGAATGTGGCCCCTGGGCCGGCCAGGAAGACGACCGCTGCGGCAACCTCTTCCGGCCTGCCAATGCGGCCCATCGGGTTGGCGGTCTCGGCCGCTTTCTGGTCGTCGGTCAATTGGTCAAAGCCCAGAAGCGGCGTATCTGTCGGTCCCGGCGCCACGGCGTTGACCAGTATCTGCGGGCTGAGTTCGCGAGCCCAGGACCGGGTCGCGCCGATCATCGCGGCCTTGGTTGCGGCATAGACCGAGCCTCCGGCCCGGCCCAGATAGGCCAGTTCCGAGACGATGTTGATGATGCGCCCGCCCTCGGACAGATGCGGCAGCACTTCGCGCGCCACCAGCATGGCGCCGCGCACGTTGACGGCAAACATCCGGTCGATGTGGCCGGTGGTCAGGCTGCCCAAAGGCACCTCCTGCAAGATCCCTGCGTTGTTGACCAGGATGTCATAGCCGCCCAGCAGGTCAGCCCCTTTGGCCACGACAGCGACGATCTGCGCTTCTTCCCCCAGATCGCAGGCGAGGATCTGGAACGTCTTGTTCGATGCCTGAAGGTCCAGCCCCACAACTGCGGCGCCTGCGTCTTGCAGCGCCAAAGCGGTGGCCAGACCGATGCCACTGGCGGCCCCTGTCACCAAGGCCCGCTTGCCTGCCAAAGGTTTCACCATGGCACTTCCCCACGATCGACGTTGATGGATTGCCCGGTGATGTTGGCCGCCATGTCCGACCCAAGGAACAGATAGGTCGGGGCCAAGTCGGCCGGTTCCATCAATCCGGGCAGCGCTTGCCCCGCCACGATATCTGCCAGCAGCGCCTGCGCATCGCGGCCTGCTTCCGCTGCGATCCGGCCCAGCGAACGCATCGAGGCCTCGGTCCGGACCCAGCCCGGACAAACGGCATTGACGCGGATGCCACGGGGGCCCAGCTCACGCGCCCAGGTCTTGGTCAAGCCGATGATCCCGTGTTTTGAGGCGACATACGCGCCAAAGCGCGGCTCTGCGACGCGGCCCCAGATCG
>JANNBG010000737.1:0-2983 GCA_031385205.1 Rhodobacterales bacterium | reverse complement strand
GGCGCGGATCGACTTTGGCTTTCGGCTGGACTGCGTGGCGGATTTTGATTGCCGGACGGGGGATGATGCAGCGGATGTCTATCCGGCGATGGACCGCAATCTGCTGGCCAAGGATTACGAAAGTTTCCGGGCGCAGATGCTGGACCGGATGGCGCAGCTTGCGCCGGATTGGGCGGATCGGCAGGTGCCGGACCTTGGCGTGACGCTGGTGGAACTGATGGCGGCTTACGGCGACCATCTGAGCTATGCGCAGGATGCGGCGGGGTCCGAGGCGTATATCGGCACATCGCGCAGGCGCACGTCGGTGCGCAGGCATGCACAACTGCTGGGCTATGACGTGCAGGACGGGATGTCGGCAAGGGTATTCGTGCAGGTGCAGATGGCGGGGCAGGGCACATTTGCACGCAAGGATATGACATTCCTGACACACGCGCCGGACGTGGGCGCGGCGCTGGTCGATCTGGGCAGTCTGAACCGCGATGCGTTGCTGGCGCAGGATGTGCGGTTCTTTGAACCGGCGGATCTGCGGGTGCCGGGGAACCCAAGCCTGGGGCAAGCGGCGTGGATACCGCGCGTGATACGCCTGCAGGCATCGCAGAACCGGATGGTGCTGTATGACTGGGGTGATGACCGGGCGGTGTTGCCTGCGGGTGCGACGGAGGTGTGGATCCGGCGGCCAGTGGGGGCGATTACGCTGCGGGCGGGGGATTTCATCGCGTTGGAGCTGCAGCGTGACCCGGTGACGCGGCACCTGGCGGATGCGGACCTTTCGATCCGCCAGGTGGTATGTCTGACACAGAATGCGGTGGCGGAGCGGGATTTGCTGGTGCCGGGTGCGCCGGTCAACCTGTTGCGGCTGAACTGGCATGCGGATGATGCTTTGGCGTTTGATTTGCCGATCGGGCGGGTGATGGTGGCGGGCCTTGGCCGGGTGCCGATGGCGCTGGCCTTTGGCAATATGGTGCTGTGTGACCATGGCCTGACGCTGCATAATGCGGAAAACCTGGGGCATGCGGACCCGGACGGTGACCCGGATGATCTGGCCAGCATCACCAGCCTGTCGGACCTGGACCGCCCGCGCCGGTTTCAGCCGGTCTTGCAGCGGCGCGATATCGCGGTGGTGGCGGAGTTGCATCACAGGCCGGGGCTGGGGTCGGCGGTGGCACTGTTGCAGGGCACAGGCACGGCAGTGGGGCAGGTGGCCAAGGCGGTCAGCCTGTCGGATGCGATCAGCGTGACGGAGTGGCGGGCGCTGAATACGCTGATCTTCAGCCGCGCGGATGACCGGGTGTTTGTGGCGGAGACGGAGGCAGAGGGGTCGGTGACCCTGCGCTTTGGGCGCAGCGGTGAAGGGGGGGCGACACCGGGGCCTGCGCCGGGTGATGCGCTTATGGCGCATTACCGCTTTGGCATCGGGCGGGCGGGGAATATCGGGGCGGAGGCTATTGCGCATGTGGCGGTGAATGGGGTGGCGGGGCCGGTATCGGCACGCAATCCGCTGCCGGGCACGGGTGGGCGTGACCGCGAGACGGTGGACGAGATCAAGCTGCATGCGCTGGCAGGTCTTGACGATAACCTGCGGGCGGTGACGCGGGATGATTACACGCGGTTGGCGCAGATGCACCCATCGGTGCAAAGGGCGCATGTGCGCACGGTGGGGCATGGGTCGTGGGATACGTTCTTTGTGGCGATTGATCCCGTTGGCAGTGTGACGGTGGATGCAGCGCTGCTGAAGGACGTGCGGGCGCATCTGGAACCCTACCGGTTGATGGGGCAGGATCTGGTGGTGGAGCCGCCAAAGCTGGCCCCGCTGGAGGTGGCGCTGGCGATTTGCGTGTGCCCTGATTTCCGGGTGCCGGATGTGCGGGGTGCGGTGGAGGACCGGCTGTCGGCAACCTTGCGGGCCGATGGCACGCGGGGGTTTTTTCATCCCGATAACCTGACCTTTGGGGCGCCGATATACCTGAGCCGGATCATCGCGGAAGTGCGCGCCGTGCCGGGGGTGATTGATGTGCAGGTGGAGACGTTTCGCAAATGGCGGTCGGCAGATACGCTGGCCTTGCAGAACGGGGTGCTGACGGTGGATGCGGCGGAAATTCCGGTGCTGATGAACGACCCGAACCACCCGGAACGCGGTGTGTTGACGCTGCACATGATGCGGGCGGCGTGATGGGCACGCAGAAACCCACACCGATGCATTTGGCGGTGCGCGAAGGCCTGCCGGACATAGCGCGGCGCATTGGCACGGAGCCTGCGTTCAAGGCGGCGATGCTGCGATCCTTGCGCAGCAGGCACCGGCCGGGGCTGGCAGGATTTCGGACCATCGCAGATGAGGATTGGACAATTGCGTTTCTGGATGCCTGGGCGGGCGTATTGGAGACGCTGACGTTTTACAGCGAGCGCGTGCATAACGAAAGTTATCTGGGCACGGCGACCGAGGCGTTTTCGATGCAGGAGCTGGCGGCGCTGGTGGGGTACAGCCTGTCACCGG
Source organism: Rhodobacterales bacterium (assembly GCA_031385205.1). Taxonomy (GTDB): domain Bacteria; phylum Pseudomonadota; class Alphaproteobacteria; order Rhodobacterales; family Rhodobacteraceae; genus JAAFHS01. Next base: position 492 of record JANNBG010000737.1, on the reverse strand, counting down.
CAACGGCGGCTGAGGCGCATCTGGCCTTTGTGGCGGATGACACGGTGCTGACGACGGGGGTGGCGGAACTGGCGTTTCCGTTGGGCGTGAAATCAGTGCCGGAAGAGGGCGAGTTGCCGCAAACGTTCGAGACGGTGGAGCCTTTGCGCCTGAAGGCGACTTGGAACGCGATCCGGCCCTTGCTGGCATGGCCGCAGGCAGTGCTGGCGGGTGCGGCGGGGGTGTATATCGGGGCGACAGCACAGGTGCCGCCGATGGGTGCGCGGGTGGCTTTATTGGATGCTGGCGGGGTGCCGCAGGCATCGGGCGGCAGTTTGCTGGGCCGTGTGCGGGGGGTGGTGCCGGGGCCTGCGGGGTTGCAATGGGTGGCGCTGGTGACGGGGGCTGCACCGGGGGCGATGCCGGTGCTGGCGGCGGCGATGCTGCCTGCGGGCGCGGTGGCGGCGAGTTTGCGGCGCACGACGCCTGCGGCGTTCCGGGCGGATTTGCTGG
>JANNBG010000728.1:0-2528 GCA_031385205.1 Rhodobacterales bacterium | reverse complement strand
GAAGTCGTGCTGGCCGAAGTAACCGCCCTGTCACGTGGGCAAGATCAGCCCGGTGTGCCGTTCTTTGATAACTCCGGCGACATCCCCACATTCCGCAGGCTGGTCTGATCCATCAACGGATGCGGCACCGGGTCTTTCACCCGCCAAAAGAATTCCCGGAAAATCGGCCAATACGATGTGTACACATACCCATCATTGTGCCGCACATAATGGTCGCGGTTCGCCAGATACAGCCCCGGCAGGCGGTACCACGCCACGCCCGGATGCATGTGATGCACCGCGTGGTAATTGTTGTTCAAAAACAGCAAGGCCAGCGGCCCCTTATCCTCCACAATCACAGACCGCGCCCGCGCAATCTCATGCGCCCGGTGTTCCAGAAACGTCCGCACCTTCAGCAATCCATGCCCGATCCACGCGGCCAGCACATAGGCCCACCACGGCATTGCCGCCCACCAGAGCCACGCCACAACCGGCACCAGCCCCAGCACATGCAGCAGCCAGTCGCGCCGTACAGCAGGGTCACCCGCCCGGATCAGCGCAAATTCGCCCTGCAGCCATTGCAGGTTGCCGATCACCGGCCCCAGCACCATGCGCCCCAGCAGCGTGTTGTTCCACGTCCGCAACATCCGCACCGCCATGGGCAAACGCGACCAGTCCACGGGATCCATGAAATTAGACTCCGGGTCATCATACGGGTCGGTCAAAATCGGGTCATGGTGATGCGCCAGATGCGTCTCGCGAAACCGCCCATAAGGCACCGTCAGCGTCACGCCAAACGTCACCAGCGCCTCATTGACCCATGCGCTGCGAAACGGATGCCCATGCAGCGCCTCGTGCTGCAACGATGAAAACTGCGCAATCGAAACCCCGGTCAGCACGATAGATGCGATCGGTGACACACCCCACAACAGCGTCGTGAAGGCGGCCCACAGGCCATAGGTCACAACCAGGACGACCAGCGTTGGCCATTCGATATGCGGGGTCTTCGCGTCTTGGGGGGTCACGTCTGCTCACAATATTTTCTCTGTAAACTCTAACACTTGCACCACAACGTTGACATTCTGAAGATACGCAACGTAAAGTCACATATGGTGATTGAAGGCAACACGGCATGGAAAAACACAACCGCGCTACCCTGTTCCGCACCCGTCTGGCCGAAGCGATGGCGATGCGCGCCACCACGCAATCCGCCCTTGCCCGCGCCACCGGGGTGGACCGGTCCACTATCAGCCAGATCCTCTCAACCCAGACCGACCGCCTGCCCGGCGCACAACTGGCCGCAGACTGTGCCGAGGCACTGGGGATCAGCGCCGACTGGCTGCTGGGCCTGACCGGCCGGCCCGAACCCGTGGCCGACCTGCTGGCCGCAACCGTGTTGATGAAAGAGGCCCCCCGCGCGCTGATCGACGAGACGATCTTTGCCTGGCATCAGGAAGCTGCCGGGTACAAAATCCGCCATGTCCCCGCCACCCTGCCCGATATGTTGAAGACAAGGGCAATGGTCGATTGGGAATACCGCCCGCAACTGGGCCGCACGTCGGATCAGGCGTTTGGCGCGTTCGAGGATCGGTTGGAATGGATGAAAGGGTCACGGTCCGACTATGAAATCGCCCTGCCCCTGCATGAACTCACCGCCTTTGCATCCGCCACCGGCTATTATGCAGGCATCCCCACAGCCGTGCGAAACGCGCAACTGGACCATCTCGCCACCCTGTGCGACCAGCTTTACCCCAGTCTGCGCATTTACCTGTTCGACGCGCGCCGGGTGTTTTCCGCCCCGGTCACGGTCTTTGGCCCCCTGCTCGCCGTGGTCTACCTGGGCCGCGATTATTTGGCCTTCCGCGATTCTGCCCGTGTGGCGCGGCTGTCAGACCATTTCGACTGGCTGGTGCGCGAGGCTACGATGGGCGCGCGGGATGTGGCCGGGTATTTGCGCGGCCTCTAGAACACCTGCAACCGCGCCACCGCATAGCCATTGAAATCAAACACCTGCCGCGCCGCCTCCAACCGGTCGGCAGGCAATCCACCTGTGCGGTCCAGAATAAACCCCATCCGCCCATCCGGCGTGCCAATCGCCAAAGACCGCAGCGCCGTATCCGCCCAGACCACCCACCAGACCGCGCCCCGCACAGGCTGCAACCGCCCCGTGCCCAGCACCACCAGCGGCCCTGTCACATCCGTATCAACCCCAGCAAGGCACAACTGCCCTATGGCCATAAGGCCCTGATCCGATTGCGCAATCCGCACCGCACCCGCGCTGCAATCACCCGTCACTGCAAAAGATGCCGCCTGCGCCCAATCGCCCGTAATGCCCGCCATATCCATCACTGCATTGGAATAGATCGGTGTGCCCGCATCCCGAAACGCCATCATTTGCACCGCAGGCTTGGCACAGGATGCCAGCAGCAGGGCCACCAGCATCAATCGAGACATTGTGTCATCCGGCGGCCATCATCCTGCAGCACCTCATTGCAGCCAAACAGCGGCGTCACAGGCGCGCAAGTGCCTGACCTTGCAAGACAAACACT
>JANNBG010000710.1:0-3424 GCA_031385205.1 Rhodobacterales bacterium | reverse complement strand
CGGCGGTGATGTTGATTTCCGCCGCCTGCGCCGCACGCGGATAGGCTTGTGCATGCCCCACATCATTCGGCACTGCCGCCATCAGAACCGTGCAATAGCCAAACAACCGATGCGCCCAGACGAATTTCAACAAGGCATTGGCCAGAAAGAACAGCACGAGGATGATCTTCACCTCGATCAGCACCGCCCCTGTTTGCAATGTCAGATCGCTCGCCAGACCATTCAGCCTGTCCGAATTACCGATCAACGCCACCCCACCGCCCATCGCAATCATGCAGGCTGATGCGAAAAACGCCGTACCCTGCCGCAGGCTGTCAATCACCGCCGCGTCAAAGATGCGCGGCTGGCGCGTCACCATCTGGCGCATCCATTCGCGCCGGTATTCCGCCATCAGGGTCGAAACCGATGGTGTGCCGACCGGCGGATGTTCGATCAGCCAGCCAATGCCAAGCCATGCCGCAATCAAAAGCGCCACGGCGACCAGATCAAGCCCGCCCAGCGGACCAAGGGAAAACGGCAATGTCATGGGCGCGATCATAGCCGGGGTCATCGGTGCTTGCCAGTAGGGCCTGCCGGGTCATATCGTCAACCAACGCAAGGAGGTGCCCCATGCAGATGCCCAGACCGAACGCCAGCGTCATGGCCGACAAGGCCCGCATCGTGGCCGCGCTGCAGGCCGTGCTGCCCGCCGATGCCGTCATCGCCGACGCCGTCGCCACACGCGCCTATGAATGCGATGGCCTTGCCGCCTATCGCTGCACGCCGATGGCCGTGGTCCTGCCGCGTTCTACGGCAGAGGTGGCGGCTGTGCTGAGGGTCTGCCATTCCATGCACGTGCCCGTGGTGCCGCGCGGGTCTGGCACCAGCCTTGCCGGCGGGGCCATGCCGACGGCGGATTGTGTGGTGCTGGGTGTCAGCCGGATGAATGCCGTGCTGGAAACGGATTATGCCAATCGCCTGATCCGCGTACAATCGGGCCGCACCAACCTGAGCGTGACGGGTGCGGTGGAGGCAGACGGCTGGTTTTATGCGCCGGACCCGTCAAGCCAGCTCGCCTGTGCCATTGCGGGCAATATCGCGATGAATTCCGGGGGCGCGCATTGCTTGAAGTATGGGGTTACTACCAACAATCTGTTGGGCGTGACCATGGTGCTGATGGATGGCTCTGTCGTGACCATTGGTGGCGGCTATCTGGATGCAGGCGGCATTGACCTGCTGGGCGTTATTTGCGGGTCGGAAGGGCAGTTGGGCGTGGTGACAGAGGCGACCTTGCGCATTCTGCCGAAACCGGAGGGGGCGAGGCCGATCCTTTTGGGGTTCGACGCGAATGTGGTGGCGGGGGCATGTGTGGCCGACATCATCAAGGCAGGAATTTTACCGGTGGCGATCGAGTTTATGGATGGGCCGTGCATTCGGGTGTGCGAAGAATATGCGCATGCGGGATACCCGGATTGCGAGGCGTTGCTGATCGTGGAAGTGGAGGGGTCGCCCGCCGAGATCGACGAGCAACTGGCGCGGATCAAGGGAATCGCAGCGCGGCATAACCCTATGGAAATGCGCGAAAGCGCATCAGAGGACGAATCCAAACGCATCTGGCTGGGGCGCAAATCGGCATTCTCGGCCATTGGGCGCGTGGCGGATTACATGTGTCTGGATGGCACGATCCCGGTGTCATCGCTGCCATTCGTGCTGACGCGGATTGCAGATTTGACGGCGGGTTATGGCTTGCGCGTGGCGAATGTGTTTCATGCGGGCGACGGAAATATGCATCCGCTCATCATGTTCGATGCGAACAAGGCGGGCGACTTGGAAAAGTGTGAGGCCTTGGGGGCGGATATCCTGCGGCTGTGCGTAGAGGTGGGCGGGTGTCTGACGGGCGAACACGGGGTTGGGGTGGAGAAAAGGGAGCTAATGCGGGTGCAGTTTTCGGGCGATGATCTGGAGGCGCAATGCCGCGTGAAGGATGTGTTCGATCCGGGATGGTTGCTGAACGCGGCCAAGGTGTTCCCTTTGGAAGTAACGGCAGGGCGCCGTGCAGGTTGACAGCGCCGGGGCTCTGCCCCCAAGCCATTGGTTTCTTGAACCAATGGCGAAACCAACGGCTAACCCGAGATAGTCAAGAACAGAGGAAGTTGAAACGTGCGGCCTGTGAGTGAAACGGAGGTATCTGAGGCCCTGCGCGATGCGCGCGGGGCGTTGTGCATCCGGGGTGGGGGCACGCGCGGGTTTGCTGTGGCAGGTGAGTTGCTGGAGACCAGTGGGCTGGTGGGGGTGCGGTTGTATGAGCCGGGGGCCTTGACTCTGGTGGTGGGGGCGGGGACGTCGGTTGCGGAAGTTGAGGGGGTTCTGGCGGCAGAGGGGCAACGGTGGGCGTTTGAGGTGCCGGATATGCGCGCAGTGTTGGGGCGAGTGGGGGTTTCTACCACCGGCGGAGTGGTGGCGACGAATGCATCGGGACCGCGCCGGATACAGGTAGGGGCGTGTCGCGACAGCCTGCTGGGCGTCCGTTTTGTGGATGGGCGGGGCGTTGTCATCCAGAACGGTGGGCGGGTGATGAAGAACGTCACGGGCTATGATCTGGTCAAGCTGCTGGCCGGGTCGCATGGCACCTTGGGCGTGCTGACCGAGGTGAGCCTGAAGGTGCAGGCGATCCCGGAGGCGGAGGCGACGCTGTTGGTTTCTGGCGATGCATCCGTGCTGACACGCGCCTTGGCATCGCCTTATGATGTGTCTGGGGCAGCGTGGGATGGCAGGGCCTTGGTGCGCGTCGAAGGGATGGCGGGGTCGGTGGCCTACCGCGCACAGGCGTTGCAGGCCCTGCTGGGCGGGGATGTGGTAACGGGCGATGAAAGTGCAGTGATCTGGGCGGGCATCAGGGATGTGGCGGCATTTGCCGGCCAGGCGGGGGCCGTGTGGCGCGTATCGGTAAAGCCGACGGATGGGCCAGTGTTGGTCACGCGCTTGGGCATGGATCACAAGGCGCTGTTGGATTGGGGCGGCGGGTTGGTCTGGCTGTTGGTGGATGATGCAGGTGATGCAGGGGCGGCGCTGATCCGGCGACTGGTCAGGCAGATGGGCGGCCATGCCACCCTGCTACGCGGGCCTGCCCATCTGCCTGCCTTCATGCCGGAACCTGCGGGCGTGGCAAAGCTGACGCAGGCGTTGCGGGCTAAGTTTGACCCACGCGGTATTCTGAACGCCGGGTTGATGGGGGCCATGGCCTGATGCAAACTCTGTTCACCCCCGATCAACTGACGGACCCCATGACCGCCCGGTCCAACGCCGTGCTGCGGTCTTGTGTGCATTGCGGCATGTGCACGGCCACCTGCCCCACCTATCAGGTGCTGGGCGATGAACTCGACAGCCCGCGCGGGCGCATTTACCTGATGAAGGATATGCTCGAATCCGGCCGCCCCGCCGACGA
>JANNBG010000640.1:0-2686 GCA_031385205.1 Rhodobacterales bacterium | reverse complement strand
TAGACCGCCTGCATCGCCGGTTCGCGTGCATCGCCGCCCGCGTCCAGTGCGGCCAGAACCACCTTGTCCAGCGCGTCCGAGACATAGATCTTGCCGTCCGGCCCGGTATCTGCGGCCGTGACGAAAGACGCGCCAAGCGATCCATGCGGATCATAAGGCGCGCCGTAGGTGGCAAAGAACGTCAGGTCATATTCGAACTTCGGGCGGCGGTCGTGGATTGTAGCGGTATCCACCGACGCAATGTTGACCTGAAAGCCGACCTCGGTCAGTTGGCCCTGGATCATCTCGGCAATCCGGCGTGATCCGGGGAACGCCTCGTCCGACACCAGAAAGTCGATCATCAAGGGCGCGCCGTTCTTGGCGAAGCCGGTCGCATCGCCGACCCAACCCCCGGCGATCAGCGCGGCCTGCGCCGCCGCCACATCACGCGCGGGAACCGGCACCCGCGCACCTGCCGTGGGCACGGTCGTCGGGAAGATGTTTACGGTGGCGTCAGCATACCCCTCAAACAACACAGCCGCCACAGCTGCCCGGTCCACCCCGATGAAAATCGCATCGCGCACGGATTTATCCTGCATCATCGGCGATTTGGGCGAATAGCCCAGGATCGTCGTTGCGGTGCCGGGTTCAGCGATGACGGTCATCCCGTCTCCCTTCAGGGCCGAGGCACGCCGGGGCGACAGTGGCGCAACCCAATCGCCGCCGATCACGTCCAGATCACCGGCACGCAAGCCGTTGGCGCGGGCCAGTTCGTCCGGCACCACCAGCAACTCCATTCGGGTGAAGCTGGGCTTTTCGCCCCAAGAGGCATCGTTGCGGACCAGTACCGTCTTGTCGCTGGCATAGCTTTCCACGATCCATGGCCCGGTGCCAACGGGTGCAGTCTGCTTGCCCTCGGCGTCCACCGCCTTTGGTGACAGGAACCGCACCGGGCGCACGATGGTCAGTTCCAAGAGGGCGGCGGCGACCGGGCGCGTCAGCTTGACCGTGATCTTATTGGGCGCATCCTTGACGATGCTGCCAAACGCCGCCGATATCCCGATCCACGAGAAATCCGCCACCCCCATCCAGCGCAGCAGGTTAAACGCGGCAGCATCGGCATCAAAGGGCGTCCCGTCACTGAAGGCGACACCCTCACGCAGATCGAAGCTGATCGAGAGCCCGTCTTCAGAGACAGTCCACGCCGTGGCCAACCCCGGTTCCAGCATGCCGCCGGGGCCATAGTGGATCAGGGCATCGAACACCACCGTGTAGGACGACAGGGTTGACACGTTCTGCAGCAGATCAAGATCGCCGGTTTCACCCGCGATGGCGACCTTGAGCGTGTCATGGCCCTCGGCCAAAACAAGCTTGGGAAGGGTGGAAAAGAACGATAAACCTGCGGTCCCGGCCAGGAAAGACCGGCGTTTCAGCGTGAGCTTGGCAGACCCCTGTTGTTGTCTTATGCAGGAAGTCTAACAGGGGTGTCTACATTGTATAGAGATTAGTACTGGTCAGCCTTGCGGCCCCCCGACCCGTTGAGGCCATTGGCCATCAGCACATTCCAAGGGACTGGGCGGGCTTGGCCCATGGGGGGAAAGCCCGCCCGCGATACAACTTCCCGCCGTGCGCACCAAAACCTTAGCGCCGACCAAGGGCTGGGTCATCGGCCAAGAGCGTCCACTTCTACCGAAGCACTTTTGGGCGATCTGAATGTGTATAAAGATGTACGTTTTGTCTCAACGCCACCCCACCGTTTTTCGACCCCCCCAGAAATGCGGGGGCGCTTTGCGCTTTGCGTTTTGAGACATTCAACAGATCAAGCAAGCGCCGCGTGTTCACTCTGGTGGAAAGGCGCAACGACGATCGTCCATGGCGCACCAACTTCTGCTGAACTGGAGTGACATCTGCTGCCATGAGCTTTGGCCAGTCGCCGTTGCAGTCGCAAAATACACCCGAAGCCTGGCTGCTGTGCGACCGAGGAACAAGGCCGAAAGGGCAGCAGAGATGACGACAGTGCCCATGCGCCAAGTCAGGTCGGCCTGAAGGGCAGGATGGAAACCGGCAGTGACGCGGGTGGTGTAGCGGAAGACCAGGACCAGCAAAAGCAAAACAGGCTGAAGGACCACCACTCGCCGCGCAGCCAGACGCGCTCGTCGGGCATAGGGCTGGTGGCACCGGCAGGTTCCAGGTGCCAGCCAGCAAGGCTGCCAATGATCAGGCCAAGCAGCGCTGTGGGCAGAGCGCTTGTCCCGGCGAGGATGACGCTCAAGATCGTGAGGAGGGTCACGACGACTGGCAGCATCAGCATCCGCCATAGCGGGATGATGCTGTCGCGGGTGCGCTGAAAACCGAGAGACAGCAACAGGCCCTAAAGGGGCCAGACCCAAAGCGGCGTGTGGGCAACGATGGTGATAACGGTCGCAAAAAAGGAATTCATTGGCGTTGATCCTTTTGAAGCGTCATGTGAGATCTATTGGGGGAAGCATCTTCTTCGATGCAGTTGTTGCCATCGAGTCAACCGCCGCACAGCCTTCATGCGCAGGACGGGTGAAGTTCAATTATCTTGTCCTATGACCCCACATAGCCACGCAAAGTGCCACACATCCCAGACCGGCGGCGATGGCAAAGGTCAGCTGCAATCCGGCTGCACCTGCGGTGCTTGGTCCGAACAGACCTTCTGCCTTCGATCCGAAGGTGAAGACTG
>JANNBG010000630.1:0-4383 GCA_031385205.1 Rhodobacterales bacterium | reverse complement strand
CGCGCGGCCAGCCATGCGGTTTTGGCGGCTTGCAGGGTGCCTTACCAGCAAACCGAGGTGTACCGCTTCGGCAACCCCATCGTCGATGATTGGGAAGGGCGTGTAAATTCATGGCCGCTCGACGAAGGCCTGATCGACTATGTCGATGCGTCCTTTGGTGGTGCCAGCGAGGATAATGCGCTGTCGGTGCTGAACGTCATTGCCACACCTAAATTCACCCTGTCCGGCACCGAAATTGATGCCACCACCATCACCCCCACCCTGATCCGCGATACATTGCACGAGGCCGACGGCATCGAATCCAACGTCGCCTCCGGCTATCACGCCATCGAATTTCTGCTCTGGGGCCAGGACCTCAACGGCACAGGCCCTGGTGCCGGCGCGCGCAGCTTTACCGATTACATGCAGGGGGATGGGTGCACGAACGGCAACTGCGACCGCCGTGCCGCCTACCTCAGCTCCGCCACCGCTATGCTGGTGACGGACTTGGCTGACATGACCGCCAACTGGGCCGCAGGTGGCCCCGCCCGCCTGGCCGTTACGACAGACCCGCTGGTCGCCCTCAACGCCCTGCTGACAGGCATGGGCAGCCTTGCCTACGGCGAACTCGCCGGGCAGCGCATGAAACTGGGCCTGATGCTGAACGACCCGGAAGAGGAACACGACTGCTTTTCCGACAACACCTCTAACAGCCACTATTACGACGGCCTCGGTATGCAGAACGCCTATCTCGCCAGCTATACCCGCATTGACGGCACTATCGTCACAGGGGCCTCCATCGCCACCCTTGTCGCCGCAAAAGACCCCGCCGTTGATGCCCAATTGCGCACCGAACTGGACGCCACCATGACCGCCCTTGGGGCCATCAAAACCGCAGCCGAAGGCGGCATGGCCTATGACATGATGCTCGCCCCCGGCAATGCCCCCGGCGGCGCTTTGGTCACCGCAGGCATCGACGCCCTCGTCACCCAAACCGCCTCCGTGCAACGCGCCGTGGCCGTTCTGGGGCTCGACGCCGCGTTTGAAGGCTCCGACAGTCTGGATAACCCCAACGCTGTGTTCCAGTAAATGCGCCTGACTCTCGCCCTCATCTTGGCCCTCTCAGCCCCCGCCTTCGCCGAAGGCTTGGATGACCGCCACCTGCCCGTTATCCCGCGCACCCCGGCTGAGGCCACCCGCATCGCTGCCGTCACCGCCCCCCCCACCGATTTCGCTAAACCCGAACCCTTTGAGGCCCTGTCCGCCGGGGCTGCCACCGTCCGCGCCATCCCCACGCCCGATGCGTTTTCCCAACCCTCCGCCAACATCGCCTTTGATGGCGAGATGACCTTCAAGCTTGGCAACGGCCTCTTCACCAAAACATGGGTTGCCGCCCCCGCCTCCACCCTCGCCTCTGATGGTCTTGGCCCCTTGTACAACGCCCGCGCCTGTCAGGATTGCCATCTGAAGGATGGCCGTGGCCATGTGCCCGCCCCTAGCGAATCTGCCGTGTCCATGTTCCTGCGCGTGTCTATTCCCGGCGGCACCCCTCCTGCAGACATCGCAGATTACCTCGCCACCCTGCCCGACCCCAGCTATGGCGGCCAGCTGCAGGATTTCGCCGCCCCCGGTCAGCCCGCCGAAGGCCATATGCACATCACCACCACCGATCTGCCCGTCACCATGGCCGATGGCACCATCATCACCCTGCACCAACCCACTTACACCGTCACCGACCTTGCCTATGGCCCGCTGTCCCCCGATGCCATGCTGTCGCCCCGCATTGCCCCGCAGATGATCGGCCTTGGCCTGCTAGAGGCAATTCCCACCGCCGATATCTTCGCCCGCGTTGACGAAGATGACGCCAACCACGACGGCATTTCAGGCCGCGCCAATATCGTTGTCAGCACCCAATACAACACCCCCATGCTCGGTCGCTTTGGCCTGAAGGCCGGCATGCCCACCATCCGTGAACAGTCCGCCGCCGCCTTTGCCGGCGATATGGGCCTGTCCACCACGCTGCACACGGGTCCATGGGGCGATTGCACCACCAATCAACCCGACTGCATCGCCGCCAAACACGGGCAAGAACCCGGCGTCCGCGACGGGCTGGAGGTTTCCGCCGCATCCATGGACCTCATCACCTTTTACGCCCGCAACCTCGGCGTCCCCGAACGGCGCAGTGTGGGTGACCCACAGGTTTTGCGCGGCAAGGAGATTTTCACAACCGCCCAATGCGCCGCCTGCCATACCCCCAAACACGTCACCAACCGCCTTGAGGGTCAGCCCGAACAATCCTTCCAACTCATCTGGCCCTATACAGACCTGCTGCTGCATGGCATGGGCACAGCCCTTGCCGATAACCGCCCCGAAGGCCGTGCCACAGGCACCGAATGGCGCACATCGCCCCTCTGGGGTATCGGTTTGACCGAACAGGTCAGCGGCCATACCCAATTCCTGCACGATGGCCGTGCCAATTCCCTGCTCGAGGCTATCTTGTGGCACGGCGGTGAGGCGCAATCTGCGCGTGATACAGTTGTCGCCCTGCCATCCCCTGACCGCGATGCCCTGATCGCCTTTCTGGAAAGCCTGTAAATGCGCATTCTCGCCCTCGTGCTATGCCTGGCAACGCCCGCGTTTGCAAATGTGCCAAAGGCCGTCTCCACCGTCATCCTGCCCGGCTATGCCAGTTTCACCAAGGCTACAGCCGCCCTCGCCGCCGCAGCCGATGCCACCTGCGATGCTGCATCCCTGCGCCCCGCATGGAATGCCGCCTTTGATGCATGGCTTGGTGTGTCCTTCATCACCATTGGCCCCGCTGAAACCAATGGCCGCAGCCTCGCCATTGCCTTCTGGCCCGATCCAAAGGGCACCGGTGCCCGCCAACAAGCCGCCATGATCGCCACTCAGGATCCCGCCGCACGCGATGCCGGAAATTTCGCAGAAATTTCGGTTGCCGCCCGTGGTCTGTTCGGCATGGAACGCCTGCTATACCCCGAAACACCCCTCACGGGTGATTATCCCTGCACCCTGATCCGCGCCACCGCCACCGATCTCGCCCATATGGCCCGCGACATCGAAGGCGATTGGCAATCCGATTTCGCCACCGCTGTGCTGACCGCAGGTACTGCTGACAACACCCAATACCTGTCGGAAACCGAGGCGAAACAAGCCCTGTTCACCCAGCTCATCACCGGTCTCGAATTCGTCAAGGGCACCCGCATTGGCCGCCCGCTTGGCACCTTTGACAAACCCGCCCCGGACCGCGCCGAGGCGCATCTGTCCGGTCGCCCCCAGCGCAACATTGTGCTGTCGCTCACAGCCCTGCGCGCCTATGCCGCAGCCCTCGCCCCCGATGCCACCCAGACGCTCGCCGCCTTTGACCGCGCCATTGCCACGGCGAAAGGCCTGCCCGACCCCACACTCGCCAATATCGCCGATCCCACGGGCTGGCTCAAACTGCAAATCCTGCAACAGCAGGTGCAGGCCGTCGATGAACTCGCCGTCACCGAGGTTGGCAAAATCTTGCAAGTCGGCGTCGGCTTTAACGCAGCGGATGGCGATTGATGGCCACGCGTCGCGCCTTTCTGGCTGGTCTTGCCGCCGCCTCCCTGCCCCGCATGACATGGGCTGATGCTGGCAACCCCGCCTATCTCGCCGCCGCAAAACTGCCTGATGACTCCTACGCCCTGCACGGCCTGTCCCCCGCAGGCACCACCCTTTTCACCATCCCCCTGCCCGCCCGTGGCCACGCCGCTTGCGCGCATCCGACGCGCGCCCAAGCCGTCGCCTTCGCCCGCCGCCCCGGCACTTATGCCCTTGTGCTCGATGCCGTCACCGGCACCATCGCCCACCGCCTGACCCCACCGGATGGCCGCCAATTCAACGGCCACGGTGCCTTTTCCGCCGATGGTGCGGTGCTCTTCACCTCCGAACAGGTCGCCTCTGGCAGTGCTGGCCGCTTTGGCCTGTGGGATACCGCCACTTATACCCGCATGGGCGAGGTGGCCACCGGCGGCATCGGCCCCCACGACGTGCGCTTGTTACCGGGTGGCGGCTTGGTCGTCGCCAATGGCGGGATTGAAACCGATGCCACCGACCGCACCAAACTGAACATCCCCAGCATGCAGCCCAACCTCGCCTACCTGTCCGCAAACGGTGTGATCGACGACATCATCACCCTCGACCAAACCCTGCACCAGAACTCCATCCGCCACCTCGCCCTCTGCGATGGTGGCACGGCCTTCGCCATGCAATGGGAAGGTGACGCCGCTGAAACACCCCCCCTGTTCGGCCTGCACCGCCCCGGCCAAAAGCCCCAGCTTTTTGCCCTGCCTGAAATCGACGCCCCCGCCATGAAAAACTACGCAGGCTCCATCGCCGTCAGCGGTGATGTCATCGCCC
>JANNBG010000625.1:0-11410 GCA_031385205.1 Rhodobacterales bacterium | reverse complement strand
CGACAACCGGAATTGGGAGTTGCGCGATCAATCCGGCCCTGTGCGCCGCCTGTCGCAATCACGCGCCGTGGCGCTGGATATGGAAAGCGCCACCATCGCCGCCAACGGTTTCCGCTTTCGCGTGCCTTATGGCACCCTGCTCTGTGTCAGCGACAAACCCCTGCATGGCGAATTGAAACTGCCCGGCATGGCGTCCGAATTCTACAAAACGCAGGTCGCGCGGCATTTGCAGATCGGCATCCACGCGAAGGAATCGCTGCGCGAGATGCCCGTGGAACGCATCCACAGCCGCAAGTTGCGCTCTTTTGAAGAGACGGCCTTTCTGTAACGCGGGGAAAACTGCCGCATGGGGGCCTTGGGGGGTTGATTTATCCCTGAAAACCCTGTGTTTGGCGTCAGTCGAATTTACAAGCGAACCAGCCCAACGCGGCTGCGGGAAAAAGAACAGGGGACTCTGATGAACAAACCGATGACCAAAACCCAACTCGTGGCCGCCGTGGCCGATGCCATGGGCGCTGACCGCAAGGTGGCTTCAGCCGCGCTGGACGCGATTGCCGACGTGGTGGCGCGTGAAGTGACCGCAGGCGGCACCGTGACCCTGCCGGGTCTGGGCAAGATGGCCTGCCGCGCGCGCCCCGAACGCACAGTGCGCAACCCCGCCACGGGCGAGACGATGACCAAAGGTGCCGACAAACAAGTGAAATTCGCGATTGCAAAGTCGCTGAAAGACAGCGTCAACGGCTGAGTGGTTGTCGCCACCTGCAAAGGTGTTAGGGTCGCTCATCAGGCGGCCCTTTTTCATTCAGGTGCAGACATGGCGCAGGCAACCGGCATAGGCGGTATCTTCTTTCGGGCGGATGATCCTGCCGCCTTGGCCGATTGGTATCGCACGCATCTGGGCATCGACATGACCACGGGCGTGTGGCCCCAAGCTGCAGGCCCCACCGTCTTTGCTCCCTTCAAACGCGATACCGATTACTTCGCCGCAGACCGCCAATGGATGCTGAATCTGCGCGTCGATAATCTTAAATCCCTGATCGTTGCCCTGCAGAGTGCCAGTATCCCCGTCGAAACCCGCGCCGATTGGGATGGTGACGGGTCATACGGCACCTTCGCCCGCATCCACGACCCCGAAGGCAACCCTGTCGAGCTGTGGCACCCCCCCGCCTGATGGACCTGCGCTCCATTCTCATTGGCGTGGCCTTTGTCGCCATGTGGTCGTCGGCCTTTGCCACCGCCCACATCATCGTGGCCGAAGTACCCCCCTTCACCACCCTATCCGTGCGCTTTGCCATTTCCGGCCTGATCGCCGTCACCATTGCCCGCACCTTGGGCCAAACGTGGCGTTTGACCCGCGCGCAAACGATATCCGTCATCATCTTTGGCATCTGTCAGAACGCCCTTTACCTCGGCCTGAATTTCACCGCCCTGCAATGGACCCCCGCCTCGGTCGCCGCCATCATCGCCTCTTCCATGCCCCTGATCGTTGCCGCACTCGGCTGGGCTATGGGTCGTGAACGCCTGCCCGCCATGGGCATCACAGGCCTGATCCTCGGCTTTGCTGGCGTCATCCTGATTATGGGTACCCGTGTGCAGGGCGGCGTCCAGCCCTCTGGCATCCTCCTCTGCATCGGTGGGGCCATTGCCCTCGCCATCGCCACCCTTTCCGTCAAAGGGGCCTCGTCCGGCGGTAACCTTTTAATGATCGTCGGCCTGCAAATGCTCGTCGGCTCCCTGACCCTTACCCCCTTCGCCCTCTTTGAAACCCTACCCGATACCATCAGCACAAAGGCCCTTTTCGCCTTCGCTTATCAAATCCTCATCCCCGGCCTTGCCGCTACCATCCTGTGGTTCACCCTTGTCGCCCGCATCGGCACTGTCCGCGCCGCCGCCTATCACTTCCTCAATCCCTTCTTCGGCGTCGCCATCGCCGCATGGCTGCTGGCCGAACCCATCGTCTGGCAAGATATCCTTGGCGTTGTCATCATCATGGCTGGCATCTATGCCGTGCAACGCGCGCGGATGCGCATCACGCCCAACTGACGCACCCATCACGCAAGCGTGGCATGACAGTGCCCCCTCCCATCGCCTAAACCCGATCAAACCGAGGGGCGTAATGGACCTGATCTTTGGCTATCTTGCAGGCTTGCTCACGCTGGTGAACCCCTGCGTTCTGCCCGTATTGCCCATCGTTCTTGCCAACGCCCTGCAGGCCCACAGGCTTGGCCCCGTCGCTTTGGCTGCCGGCATGTCGGCCAGCTTTGTCATCCTTGGCGTTGGCATCGCCGCCCTTGGCAACCGCATCGGCATCACCCCCGAAACCGTGACCCAGATCAGCGCGTTGCTGATGATCGCCTTTGGCGCGGTCCTGCTGGTGCCCCGCCTGAATGCCGGTTTCGCCATGGCCACCGCTGGCATGGCCGCCCGCGCCGACACCCAGATCGACCAGATCGACCGGTCCGGCCTGCCCGGCCAGGCCCTCGGTGGTGCTCTCCTCGGGGCCGTCTGGTCACCTTGTGTCGGCCCGACCCTTGGCGGTGCCATCAGCCTTGCCTCCACCGGGCAAAGCCTGATCTGGGCCGCCGCCATCATGCTGTCATTCGCTGCAGGCGTATCCACCGTCATTGTTGCCCTCGGCTATGGTGCCCGCGCCGCCCTGCAACGCCGCCGTGCCGCCATGATGGTGATCGCCCAACGCGCCAAACCCATCATGGGCATCGTCTTTGTCACCATCGGCCTGATCCTGTTCTTCAATCTGCACCATGTGATCGAAACATGGGCCACCGACGCCATGCCCATCTGGCTGCAAGACTTTTCCGTATCCATCTAAAAGGACCATCCCCATGCACCGCCGTACTTTCCTCATCCTCTCCGCCACCGCCCCCTTCATCGCCACCATGGCAAACGCAACCACCACCGACTACACGCCCGAATTGCTGGCGTCCGAACTCGCCGCTGGCAAAACTGTCTTCATCGATTTCAAGGCGAGCTGGTGCCCGACCTGCAAAGCGCAAGGCCGCGCGATCGAGGCGCTAAAGGCCGAAAACCCCGCCTATGATGCCATCACCTTCCTGAATGCCGATTGGGATACATGGGGCGAAGGCGATCTTGTCACACAACTCAACATCCCCCGCCGCTCCACCCTCGTCGTCCTCAAGGGTGACAAGGAACTTGGCCGCATCGTTGCCGGCACGGCCAAGGACGACATCAAAGCCCTGATGGACCTGGCCCTTCAGGCCGCCACCGCCTGATCCATCATCGCCTCATCCGCTACAAGCGTGCGCGCCACCGATGCGCGCGCCTTGCAGCGCCCCACCCAATCCGCAATCAGCGCATCATCCGGTGTGTTGTTGAACCACGCATAGGGCGAATGCACCAACACATCCGCCGCTGAAAATGTATTGCCCAACAGCCACGGCCCCTTGTCCAGCGCCGCCCTGATGCGCGCCACCACCTCCGCATGCCCCCGGAACGTCCGCCCCAGCCCCGGATGCGATATCCCCATCGCCTCATGAATCATCACCGGCTCCATCACGCTGCCGTACCACACCATCCATGTCAGATACTCCCCCAACTGCGCATCGCCCGGTTTCGGTGCCAGCCCCGCATCCGGGAACAGCGTCGTCAGATACAGCATCACCGCCCCACTTTCCGTAATCAGCGTCCCCTCATGTTGCAAACAAGGCGACTTCCCTTCCGGGTGCGGGTTCGCCTCATCCCGCCCACCAGACCCATCCTGCCGCACGATATTCACCGGCACGACATCCACCCAATCCTGAATGCCCATCTCATCAATCAGCGTCCGCACCCGTGACGACCGCGATTTTGGCGCATGAAACAGTGTCAGCATGATATTCTCCTTTGCTGGTTTGATGCCCGTGTGTAACCCTGTCCTCCTGCCACTTCCTGTCAGGATCATCATGTCCCGCCCCGATCGCCTCTTCCGCCTGCTTGATGCGCTGCGTCGCTTGCCCGCACCTGTCACGGCAGCCCGCCTCGCGCACGAAACCGAAGTCTCCGAACGCACCCTTTACCGCGATATCGACACGCTCCGCTCCGCTGGTGCCCTCATCGATGGGGCCGCTGGCGTCGGCTATACCCTGACCGAAGACCCCGCCCTGCCACCCCAGATGTTCACAAGGTTGGAGGTCGAGGCCCTGATGCTCGGCCTGGCCGAGGTCCGCCTGCTGGGCGACCCGGCACTGGCAAAGGCCGCCGATATGGCGGGTGCAAAGATCGTGGCCACCTTGCCAGAACGCGTGCAGCGTCAGGCCCTGCATGCCGTGCAGGGCGTCTATCGCTATGAACGCCCGCCCACCGTGCCGCCCCATATCGCAATCCTGCGACAAGCCTCATGGGATGAATGCGTGGTCCACATCACCTATACTGACAATGACGGTGGCCAGACCGCGCGTGATGTCTGGCCCCTGTCCATCGTCTTTCTGGATCACACGCTCATGCTGCTGGCGTGGTGCTGCCTGCGCCAGGGCTTTCGCCGTTTCAAACTGCCCCAGATCGGCATGGTCACCCTGACCGATGCACATTTCCGCCCCCGCCGCGTGCCCTTGCTGCGTGAATTTCTGGGGCAAATGCAGACGCGCGCGCGTTAATCGGCATGGGGCAACACGGCCCCAACATACGCACAAACGTACGTACGTAAATCAGACGTTCAGCAGAGGCATGGCATACGTTGTTTTCCCCTCAAACATCAGCCCCTTACGCCCCATTTCACTGCCAGTTGCAAAACGCATGAAATTGCAATTGTCACGCCCGCACGCCTCATTAACCTTTGACCTCGTTTCAAACCCCCATCTTGGCTTTCACGCAACACGGCGTTAACAGGGCACGGGGCGCATACAGCCCAACAGAAAGAGGAGACGCGTGCCATGATCAAAGGGTCCATTCCAGCCCTGGTAACGCCGTTCAAGAACGGCCAGCTTGATCTGGACACGCTGAAGAAACTCGTCGATTGGCATGTCGCCGAAGGCTCCTCCGGCCTTGTGCCCGTTGGCACCACGGGCGAAAGCCCCACCCTTTCGCATGCCGAACATGGGCAGGTGATTGCCGAGGTGGTCAAAGCCGCTGCTGGCCGCATCCCGGTGATTGCCGGGGCCGGGTCCAACAACACGGCAGAAGGCATCGACCTGATCCGCCATGCGGAAACCGTGGGAGCGACGGCTGCACTGGTCGTGACGCCCTATTACAACAAACCCACCCAAGCGGGTCTGATCGCGCATTACACAGCCCTGCATGACGCATCCGCCTTGCCGATCATCATCTACAACATCCCCGGCAGGTCCGTCGTGGATATGTCGCCCGAAACCATGGGCGTGCTGGCCAAACTGCCCCGCATCGTGGGCGTCAAGGATGCCACAGGCAAAATCGAACGTGTCTCCATGCAGCGCATGACCTGCGGTGCTGATTTCATTCAGCTTTCGGGTGAGGATGCGACGGCACTTGGATTTAACGCACATGGCGGCGTGGGCTGTATCTCGGTCACCGCGAACGTCGCACCCCGGTTGTGCGCGGAATTTCAGGCGGCCACACTGGCTGGCGATTATGCCAAGGCCCTGCAATACCAAGACCGCCTCATGCCCTTGCACGAGGCGATCTTCATCGAACCGGGGCTGGTTGGCGCGAAATACGGCCTGTCGCTGCTGGGCCGTTGTTCCGAAGACGTCCGCCTGCCTTTGGTCGGCCTGACGGATGGTGCCAAAGACCGCATCCGTGCCGCCATGGTGCATGCGGGCCTGTTGAATTGAACCACGGACGCGAGGCCAACCTGCGCGGCAGTCTGTTGATGACCGCTGCAATGGCTGGCTTTGCGGTCGAGGATATGTTCCTGAAAGCCGCCGCCAAACACATGGCCGTAGGGCAAGTCATCACCCTGTTCGGCCTGCTGGGTACGCTGACCTTCGTCCTGCTCACCCTGCGCCGCAGCGAACAACCCTTCCCCCCCGCCAGCCGGTCCCGCCCCATGCTGATCCGTTCGGGGTTCGAAATCACCGGGCGGTTGTTCTATTCCCTCGCCATCGCGCTGACCCCCCTGTCCGTCGCATCCGCCATCCTGCAGGCCACACCCTTGGTCGTCGTCGCTGGCGCTGCCGTGATCTTTGGTGAAACGGTCGGTTGGCGGCGTTGGGCCGCCATCGTTGCAGGCTTTGCAGGCGTTCTCATCATCATCCGCCCGGGGTTGGAAGGCTTTGACGCCCTGTCCATCCTCACCGTCATCGGCTTGATCGGCTTTGCCGGCCGTGATCTCGCCACCCGCGCTGCACCGCCTGCGATGTCCAACATGCAACTGGGTGTGATCGGTTTCACCATGCTGACCATCGCGGGCGTCATCATCCTGATCGTGAACGCCGACTATCGCACGCCCGATGCCGTCGGTCTGCTATTGACCCTTTGTGCAACCACCGTCGGCGTGTTTGCCTATACTGCCCTGACCGGGGCGATGCGCACGGGCGAGGTGTCTGCCGTGACCCCCTTCCGCTATACCCGCCTGCTGTTCGCGCTGATCCTTGGCGTCGTGGTGTTTGGCGAAAGACCCGATCATTGGACGCTGCTGGGCAGTGCGATTGTCGTGGCCTCCGGCATCTACATCCTGACCAGGCGCGGCAAATAGACCGAATCACTGCGGCCTAACACCTTCATTTCGCGCAGAAACATGCCTAACGCTGCCCTAACGCGCGCGGCGTTTCGCGACACCCAAACCGCCAAATCACGAACGTTTCCCCGCCCGAAACAGTGCCCCCATCTTGCCCGGATGATGTCCAGAAAATGGCAAAATCCGGGTGCTAATTAGGCACAAGATCATCTGATCGCCACAAATCTTAACGCACAAAAATCGCAACCCGAAAGGCCCATCATCATGTTCCTCAACACCTTTTCCAGCCCTGCGACACCCGCCAACCGCCCATCCGCCCCGCTTGCCAGCGGCCTGATCGCAGGCACCATGGTCGAAACCCAGCGCGGTTGGATACCGGTTGAAAACCTGCGCCTCGGCGACCGTGTGCAAAGCTTTGATGGCGGCGCATGCCCCATACTGGCGCTCGACCGCAACTGGACGACGCTTTCGCCCGACGCCCATGTCATCCGAGTACCCGGTGGCGTGCTGGACACCTGCACCGACCTGACCCTGATGCCCGGCCAGCACATCCTGATCGACACCTTTGGTGACGCGATGCTGCCCGACGCCGCCCTTGTGCTGATCCCCGCCACGGCTCTGACAGGATGGCGTGGCACGCAGCGCATCGCCGTGACGAAAGCTGTCGAAATCATCACCCCCCTGTTTGCAGCTGAGGAGATGATCTTTGCCAACACGGGTGCGATGATCCGCTGCCCGGCCATTGCATCCATTGCCACCGCCCCGATGCAATCCGATTTTATCCGGCTGGACCTGCTGCAAGCCTGGGCCCTGCTGTCGCGCCTGAATGGTGGCACGCAAGAAGCCGTCCGGATGGTCGCATGATCGCCTCAACGGGGGCCCGTTTATTCCTTAGGCCCCCGTTCTGCCTTACAGCACGAAATCCGCCGCCGTCAGCGCCAATCGCCCGTCCAGAACCAAAACGTCAAACGGCGTGGGCGTGTTGTAACCGATGGAAATCACCGTCGTCGCACCGACAAAGCGATAACTCAATTCACCCAACGCATTAACGACTGAAGTCCCCCCGAACTTAAACGCCTGTTCGCCCGCAAGAACGCCGTTTGCATCTATGCCTGAAAGGTCGATCACGTCATCGCCCCGCACGAAATCCGTGATCCGGTCCAGCGCTGCGCCTGAAATCGGAATGAAATCCTCAAAGTCCTCAAAGACAAAGGCGTCATCCCCTGCACCGCCTGTCAGACGGTCCGCATCAATGCTGCCTAACAACCGGTCATTGCCTGCACCGCCATCCAGCACATCCTTTCCCGTCCCACCGAACAGCCAGTCATCACCATCGCCGCCCAGCAACTGATCTGCCCCGTTTTGGCCCAGCAGCGCATCTGCCCCGGCAAGGCCTGACAGCACATCCGCGCCATCTCCCCCGCGCAACCGGTTCGTGCCAGCATTGCCCGTAAACAGATCCGCCCCGCTCCCACCAAAGGCACGCTCGATACCTGTCAGCAGGTCCGTCGCCGCACCATTGCGCGCGATCCCTGTGGTCAGGTTTACCACCAGCTTTGTCGTCAACAGCCGCCCATCATAGGTGTCGATCCCGTTGCCGCCATCCACGTCGTCACTGCCATCACCCGACGCGGCAATAATCCAGTCATCACCCCCGCCCGTGCTGATGTCATCTCGCCCCGCATCGCCCCGCACCTGGTCACCAAACGCACCCCCGGTGAACGTGTCATCACCGCCGCCCAGATAGACCTGCCCCTCGATCCGCCCGCCATCCGTGTCCACAACATCATCACCCAGCCCCGTCTGCACGATCCCGGCCATCAGCCCGCGATTGGTGATCGTATCATCGGCGTCTTGCGTCGACACTCCACCCAGAATGTCGCCAAAGTTGCTGATCTTCGCCAGACCGTCGATGAACACCGCTGTGCCCGCTGCCGAAATCGTACCCGTATTCCGCAACGTGCCCGCACCCAGCACGAACAACGCGTCAATGCCACCGTTCAACACGCCTGTGTTGGTCAGGAACACCGAAGCCTCGCAATAAATGCCTCGATTTCCGGAAATCATGCCGTCGTTTCTGACTGACGAACTACCTGTCATATCAATCGCCGTAGAGGTCGCACTGATAATCCCACCTGTCAGGATGTTAATGTCTGCGCCCAATCCAATCTGCTCGATCCCCGTCAGACCAACAACAGTCCCTGCAATGCTGACCGTCTGCGATATGCCCTGCATGACCACGCCCCGCCCCCCCAGCGCAGATGACCCCAGCGTGGCATTCCTGCCAACAAACAGTGTGTCGTAATCTGCAACCAACGTGCGGCCATTGCCGACACCCACGACTTCGTCAGTCGTCACGATATAGTTTGTCATGTCGATCTCCCTGAAAATTGCACGAAAAAATCTCTTGGTGCAGCAACATACCCCCCACATCCGCATTCTTGCAACGCTCATCCAACTGGACTCTACGCGGCCTTATCCCTATCTGAACGCCATCATGGCCGAAAAATCCGATCCCAATTCCAAACTCATCGCCGAAAATCGGCGTGCCCGCTTCGATTACTTCATCGAAAGCGATATCGAGGCGGGCATCATGCTGCTGGGGTCCGAGGTCAAGTCCCTGCGCAAGGGTGGGTCCAACATCGGTGAAAGCTATGCGAGCGTTGAAGGCGGCGAGCTGTGGTTGATCAACGGCTACATTGCGCCCTATGTGCAGGCCAAGCTGTTCGGCCATGAAGAACGCCGCCGTCGCAAGCTGCTGGTTTCAAAGAAGGAACTGTCACGCCTGTGGTCGGCCACCGCGCGTGAAGGCATGACCATCGTGCCCTTGAAGATGTATTTCAACGACCGCGGCATCGTGAAGATCAAGATTGGCATCGCCAAGGGCAAAAAGAACCACGACAAACGCGCAACCGAGGCAAAACGTGACTGGGACCGTCAGAAGGCGCGTGTCATGCGTGAGAACGGCCGCTGAGAAAACAGGCAATTTGTTGCCGAAAGACTAACAATCTGCCAGACTCCGCATACTGGCCAGGGCCACGCGGCCTCACAGGAGCCAGTCAACAGGACCAAAGGGGCAGGAAATGCCCCTAAAGGGAACCGAGGGAGTACGATTACAATGGAACTTATCATCCAACTGATCGCAGGCGCAATTGGCGGCAACGTCGTGGGCGCACTGGCAAAGAACCTGAGCCTTGGCACGCTGGGCAACAGCATTGCGGGTATCGCTGGCGGCGGTATTGGCGGGCAACTGATGGGCATGCTGGGTGGTGCAGCGGCGGTCGGTGGCGCCGCTGCGGGCACTGGCATGGATCTGCCCTCTATCCTGACGTCGCTCGCATCAGGTGGTGCGGGTGGTGGTGTGCTGATGGTGGTCGTGGGCATCATCAAGAAAATGATGGCAAAGTCGTAATCTGGCTGGCCGGGCGTGGTGACCGCGCCCGGCCCCACCCGCACAGGCTTGCGCGCCGCCCGCCGTGCCGTTAAGCCCGCACTGTCCCCTGTGCGTGAGTGTCAGCCATGCCCACCCCTGCCGATGACCCCAAAACGCTCGTCTCTACTGACTGGCTGGCCGCCCATCTGCGCGACCCTGACCTGCGCATCCTCGATGCAAGCTGGTATCTGCCTGACACGGCCCGCGATGCAAAATGCGAGTATGTCGCCGCGCATATCCCCGGCGCACGCTTCTTTGATATGGACGATATCAGCGACCATCGCAGTGCCCTGCCTCACACGGCCCCGCCAGCCGAGAAATTCATCAGCCGCTTGCGCGCCATGGGCGTGGGCGATGGACATCAGGTCGTCGTCTATGACGGATTGGGCATTTTCTCCGCCGCGCGCGTCTGGTGGACGTTCCGCCTGATGGGCAAGACCGATGTGGCCGTTTTGGACGGCGGTTTCCCGAAATGGCAGGCCGAAGGGCGCGAGGTGGAAGACCTGCCCCCCGTCATCCGCGACCGGCACATGACCACGCAACGCCAGGCTGGGCTGGTGAAGGATGTCACGCAAGTGGCCAATGCCGCCAAACTGGGCCATGCCCAGATCATCGATGCGCGTGGTGCCGCCCGCTTTCGCGGCGATGCGCCCGAACCCCGCCCCGGTCTGCGCGCAGGCCACATTCCCGGTGCGCGCAATGTGCCATATTCTGATGTCTTACATGCCGATGGCACGATGAAACCCGTGCCCGCCCTGAAAGCGGTGTTCGAGGCTGCGGGGGTAGACCTTGCCCGCCCGGTCATCACCTCTTGTGGGTCCGGCATCACCGCTGCCATCCTGAACCTCGCGCTGGACCGCACGGGCCACCGCAACCATGCGCTTTATGACGGCTCCTGGGCCGAATGGGGCATGTACGACGACTTACCGATAGAAAAGGGGCCCGCTGCTTAGGCGGGGAATGCAATGCTCGACAATTTGAAACCACAGGCGACGGACAAAATTCTGGCGCTGATCCAGATGTTCAAAGATGACCTGCGCGATGGGAAAATCGATCTTGGCGTCGGCGTCTACAAGGATGCCACCGGCCTGACCCCCGTCATGCACGCCGTTAAGGTCGCCGAACGCACCCTGTGGGAAATGGAAACAACCAAAACCTACACCGCCCTCGCCGGTGACCCCGCCTATAACGCCGCCATGTGCGATCTGATCCTCGGCACGATCGGTGCCGACCGCCGCGCCTCTATCGCCACCCCCGGCGGCACCGGGGCCATCCGGCAGGCATTGGAGCTGATCCGCATGGCCGCACCCACCGCCACCATCTGGCTGTCCAACCCCACTTGGCCCAATCACCCCTCCATCATCCGCTAT